>JAXDHK010000206.1:0-2573 GCA_034664545.1 Solirubrobacteraceae bacterium | reverse complement strand
AGACGACGAGGCCGGCGAAGTCGGCGCCGCTCATCCCGGCGACGAGCGCCGCGAGGACGGGCCCGGTCATATCCGGTCGATCCCCTCGAGCAGGACGAAGAGCAGGCCGAACCCGAGCAGGGCGAGGACCACGGCGACGGCGTCCACCGGAAGGCCCGCGATGGATGCGATGACCGCCATGCATCGACTATGTGGGCGCTCACATCAAGGCCGCATGAGCATTCGACCGGGCGGCATGAAGATGCTGCATGGTTGTGCGGCCTGGCACAAGGCCGGGGGTCCCGGGGCCTACGGGCGAGTTGCCCGTCCGTTGCGCCAGACGAACATGTCCCCGACCGCCTCGCCCGCGAGCCCGAGGTCGGCGTGGATCGCCTCGGCGACGCCTGGGAATTCGGGATTGCCGTAGTCGAGAAAGGCGACCAGCCCCCCGGGACCGACGGCCGGGCGCCAGGCCGAGAACTCGGCGGCCGTCTGCTCGCGGTCGTGGGAGGCGTCGACGAAGACGAGATCGACCGACCGGCCGCCCCCCGGAGGACCGCTGGCCCCGGGGGCGGTGACCAGCTCGATCCGCGCCCGGACCGACGCGCCGAGCAGGCCGAGGTAGTGGGCCCGCCCGTCGTAGCGCACGACGTCGTAGGAGGTGACCGTCCGGTCGGGGCGGGCGAGGGCGAGGGCCCCGGTCGTCCAGCCCATCGCCGTCCCGAGCTCGACCACGTCCCGGGCGTCGGCGGCGAGGTCGAGGAGCCGGGCGAGCGAGTCGGTCGGGAGCGAGGAGAACCGCGCCCAGTCCTCGTCGCGCCGCTCGGCCAGGAGCCGGGCCCGGAGCAGGTACCAGGCGACGGCCGGGGGGAGCACGCGGAGATCGCGGTGGCGGCGGTAGGCGCCGGCCGCGGCGCGGGCCCGGGCGGGGAGGGAGGCCAAGCGACGATTATCTCGGCGACCGGGTTAGGGTACGGCGACCCCTCCCCGGGGATCCCCGGGCGGGGACGACGACGATGGCCAGCGCACCGACTCCCCGGCAGACCGACGACGCGCTCGCCCGCGTGCGGATCCTCTCGCCGATGCAGGCGATCCGAGACCCCGATCTCAACCACGCGCTCGCCCCGTTCCGGGGTCATCCGCCGACCGGGCTGCTGTGCGGAAACCCCCGCTGCACCGAGCCCTTCGTCTGGTGCGCCCTCGATCCTCTGACCGCCCGGGTCCGATTCGGGCCGAAGCCGCCGGGGACCGGCGGCCGGCCCGGGGCGCCGGCGCCCTACGACGCCTGGGACCCCGGCGAGGACTTCGGCCGGTCGATCGCCCCGCCCGGGGAGCCGATGCTCCGGTGGCTGTTCTTCTGCCCCCGGTGCGACCGGACGCTCGTGCTCTCCAACGCCCGCATGATCACGTTGATCGTCCGGGCGCTCGGGTCGGGCCGGACCGAGATCAGGCCGGCGGCCGAGTAGCCGCGGCCGCGACGGCGTCGGCGATGATCTCGGCGTGGTCGAAGGCGAGGGCGGGGAGCTCGCCCAGGGCGAACCACCGGGCGTCGGCGGCGTCGTCGGCCCCGGCCACCTCCTCCTCGCCGGCTACCCCCGCCCGGTAGGCGACCGAGACCGACCACCCCCGGGGGTCGCGGTCGGGGGCGTCGTAGACGCCGACCAGCTCGAGGTCGGGAGTCGATTCGAGGCCGGTCTCCTCGCGGAGCTCCCGGGCGGCGGCCCGCCGGGTGGGCTCCCGCTCGTCGACGAAGCCCCCGGGCAGGGCCCAGTCGCCCGCGAACGGGGGGTTGCCCCGCCGGATCAGGAGCACCCCGGCGGGCGGATCCCCGGACAGGACGACGATGTCGACAGTCAGCATCGGCCGAGGCCAGTCACCACTCACCGCTCCGAGCCTATCCCGGACGCGAGCGCGCCGGTCACCGGCGATCCCGGGGGATAGGATGACGCCGGGGACAGGACGCCCGGGACGTGCCCCGGGTGGGCGGAGGCTCGGGGGCGAGATCGACGAGGGAGCAGGTCATGCGAGAGGCGATGCGGGAGCGAGTCGTCGAGGCGACGGTGTTCGTGGGTGAGCGGGTCCTCTGGAAGATCGAGAGGCTGATCGGCCAGGCCTCGACCGTCGGCGAGGCGACGTTCTTCGACGCCGGGGACTTTCCCTGGGCCCGGCGCCTCGAGGCCGGGTTCCCGGAGATCCGGGCCGAGCTCGACCGGGTGCTCGAGGATCGGGAGGACCTCCCGAACTTCCAGGACATCTCGGTCGACCAGGCGTCGATCACCACCGACGACAAGTGGAAGACGTTCTTCCTCTACGGGTACGGCTTCAAGTCCGAGGCCAACTGCGCCCGCTGCCCACAGACCGCCCGCCTGTGCCGGGAGATCCCGGGGATGAAGACCGCCTTCTTCTCGATCCTCTCGCCCCACAAGCACATCCAGGAGCACCGGGGTCCCTACAAGGGCGTCCTGCGCTACCACCTCGGGCTGCGCATCCCCGCGCCCCGGGAGGGGTGCCGGATCCGCGTCGAGAAGGACGTCCGCAGCTGGACCGAGGGCGGTTCGCTGATCTTCGACGACACCTACGAGCACGAGGCCTGG
>JAXDHK010000205.1:0-10749 GCA_034664545.1 Solirubrobacteraceae bacterium | reverse complement strand
ACCTGACGATCGCCGAGCCCCGGGAGGCGGCCAACCAGCGCGTCATCGACGCGGTCAACCAGGCGATCATCCGCGCCGGGGCCGGGCTCGCCGGGGTCAGCGTCCTGCGCAACGACCTCCTGCTCTCTCCGCACGGCTACCAGGAGGTCATCCGCTACCAGGGCCGCGACGTCGACGTGCGCGAGCCCGACGGACTCCACCTCAACGTCTCGGGGACGGCGATCGAGGCGAGCGAGGCCGCGGCGGCTGTCCGTCGACGCTGATCGCCGACGCCCGACCGCCTCGAACCTCGAGGCCGGCGTTCACCCCGCCCGGCGCCCAGGACCGGATGGGGAGCCGGTCTGACCCCCTCAGCACACACTGGTGAAACGTGTGCGAAACGCGCTGGACCCGGAGCGCTCATCGGACGGAAACCCGGTCGGCCTAGGTTCCCTCCCGGAGGCAGGCGACGACGCGGGAGGAAGCATGAGCGAGGCGGTCGACGGCGGCAGCGCAGGGCCAGTGACGGGCGGCGGGCCAGCCCGGAAGGGCCGCTGGATCGATGAGTGGGACGCCGAGGACGAGCAGTTCTGGGACGGCGGGGGGAGCCGGATCGCCCGGAAGAACCTCCGCCTCTCGATCTTCGCCGAGCACCTCGGGTTCAGCATCTGGGTCCTCTGGACGATCATCGTCATCAACCTCGCGAACATCGGGATCAAGATGTCGATCCCCGAGCAGTTCTGGCTGATCGCGGTGCCCAACCTGGTCGGCTCGGCCCTGCGGATTCCCTACACCTTCGCGGTTCCGAAGTTCGGCGGCCGGGCCTGGACCACGATCAGCGCGAGCCTCCTGATGATCCCGGTCATCCTCGTGGCGGTCGTCGTGCCGAGCGGATGGCTGGCCGGTCTCACCCACGGGACGCAGTTCTGGGTGCTGCTGGCCTGCGCGGCGACGGCCGGGGTCGGAGGCGGCAACTTCTCCTCCTCGATGTCCAACATCTCGTTCTTCTATCCCGACCGGCAGAAGGGCCTGGCGCTCGGGCTGAACGCCGCCGGGGGGAACATGGGGGTCGCGGTCGCCCAGCTGGCGGTGCCGCTCGTGGTCATCGTCGGCGTGCCGGCGGCGCTCGTCAAGCTCCCGGTCCATCCCATCCACATGGCCTACGCCGGCCTGATCTGGATGCCGTTCATCGCGATCGCCGCCATCGGCGCCTGGCTCTACATGGACAGCCTCAGCCAGGCCAAGGCCGACAAGGAGTCCTACCGCCGGGCGCTCGGCCACCGCCAGACCTGGATCATGTCGCTGCTCTACATCGGGACCTTCGGGTCGTTCATCGGCTACTCCTTCGCCCTGCCCCTGGTGATCAAGAACACCTTTCCCGAGTTCCTGGCCCACCACCCGTTCATCGCGACCTACCTGGCCGGGCTGGGCTTCGTCGGCGCCCTGATCGGCTCGATCGCCCGTCCGCTCGGCGGCTGGCTGGCCGACCGGTTGGGCGGGGCGAGGATCACGGTGATGACCTTCCTCCTCATGGGCGTGTTCACCCTCGGGGCGATCGCCGGGATCAACCGGCACAGCTTCCCGGTGTTCTTCGGGTCGTTCATGGTCATCTTCCTCCTCGCCGGCATCGGCAACGGCTCGACCTACCGGATGATCCCCTCGATCTTCGCCGCCCTCGGACGCCGGGATGCCGCGGAGAACGGGACCGACCCGAAGCTGAGCCTGCTCGAGTTCAAGCGCCGGGCGGCCGCGGTGATCGGGATCACCGGAGCGGTCGGGGCGTTCGGCGGGTTCCTCGTCCAGGTCGCGCTGCGCCAGTCGAGCCTCGGCGTCTCGGCGCTGATCAAGGCGGCCAAGACCCCGGCCGAGAAGCTGGCCGTCGCCCACGCCCACGCCACCTGGTCGGTCGGGGCCCTGTGGGTCTTCGTCGGGGGCTACGTCCTCCTGGCCGGTGTCACCTGGTTCTTCTACCTCCGCCGGAGCTTCGCCACCGAGCGGGTTCCGAGCCTGGCTCGAGCCTCGATCTGAGCGGGGCGGGGCGGGGCGGAGGGGAGGGGGCCGCCGCGGCGACGCTCCGCCGCGGCGGACCTCGGCCCCCTCCGGACCTCGGCCCCCTCCTCTCAGCGCGCCCGGGGCTGCCAGGTGGCGACGCCGGCGCCCCCAGCGCCCCCGGCGTTCGCCGAGAAGCGGACGGCGGCGAGGCGGGCGCCGGCGTCGAGGGAGAACACGACGCACCCGACCCGGGTCTCGCCGGCCGGGATCGCGTTGTCGAAGTCCCGGTCCTGAGTCATGCATCGGCCTCGGGAGGCGAAGGCCGCCGCGGCGGGACCGGCGGCCGGAACGATCGAGACGTCGCCCGTCGAGGAGCTGTCGTAGTCCCCGGGCCCGCGGTTGCGGATCCGGACGATCACCCCGACGGCCCGGGTCCCGGGCAGGAGGGAGACCCCGGCCCGGCGGAGGGGATCGAGGACCGCGGTGACGGTGACGACCAGGGTCGCGCCCCCCCGGGCCCTGACGCGGAGGGCGGCGCCGACCGGAGGGCGGAACGGCTGGCGCGGGGACGGGGTCACCCCGGGAGGTCCGCCGGCCGGGGTGGACTGACCGGCCCCGGTCGTCCCCCCGCCCGAAGCGGACCCGCCGCCGCCGCACGCGCCGAGGACCACCCCGGCCAGGATGGCGACCGCGACGATCGGGCCGAGCCGGCCGTTCCCACGCACCGGGGCCAGGCTACACGCCGCCCGGCGTTCATCGAGCGTTCACACGAACGACGCGGACCGGTCACGGCCGCCGACCACCATCCAAGCGCGAGGATGAGAACTCTCTGCCCCTACTGCGGCACCGGCTGCGGGCTCGTCGTGCGCGCCGAGGGCGGCCGCCTGGCCGCGGTCGAGGGCGATCCGATCCACCCGGTCAGCCACGGGCGGACCTGCCGGAAGCCCCTCGAGCTGGCGGCCGCCGTCCACGCCGCCGACCGGGCGACCATGCCGTTGTGGCGCGAGGACCGGGACGGCCGCTTCGAGCCGTCGACCTGGGACGACGCGCTCAGCCGGCTGGCGGAGCGCCTGGGGGCGTACGCGCCGAGCGAGATCGCCTTCTACATCTCGGGCCAGCTCCTGACCGAGGACTACTACGCGGTCAACAAGCTGGCCAAGGGGTTCCTGGCCACCAACAACGTCGACTCGAACTCCCGCCTGTGCATGTCGAGCGCCGTGGCCGGCTACAAGGGCGCCTTCGGCTTCGACGGCCCCCCGCCGGCCTACGCCGACCTCGCCCTGGCCGACTGCCTCCTGCTGCTCGGGTCCAACGCCGCCGCCTGCCACCCGATCCTCTGGTCGCGGATCCGGGAGCGCCAGGCCGAGGGGGCCTACGTCATCTGCGTCGATCCCCGGCCGACCCCGACCGCCCGGAGCTCCGACCTCCACCTGGCGGTCAAGCCGGGCACCGACCTGGCCCTCCTGAACGCGATGCTCCACACGATCGACCGGGACGGCCTGCTCGACCACGACTTCATCGACCGCCACACGACTGGCTTCGCCGAGACCCGGGCGGTCGCGGGGGAGTGGCCGCCGGAGCGGGCGGCCGAGGTCTGCGGGATCGCCGCCGCCGACGTCGAGCTCGCGGCGCGGCGGTTCGCCGGGGCGGGCGGAGCCATGGCCCTGTGGTCGATGGGCGCCAACCAGTCGACGGTCGGGACGCTGAAGAACCGGGCCCTGATCAACCTCTGCCTGGCCACCGGGCAGATCGGACGCCCGGGCGCCGGCCCCCTGTCGCTGACCGGCCAGCCGAACGCCATGGGCGGGCGCGAGGCCGGCGGCCTGGCCCACCTCCTCCCGGGCTACCGGGACGTGACCGACGCGGCCGACCGGGCCGACATCGAGGCCCACTGGTCGACACCCCAGCCGATCGACCCGACGCCCGGGCTGACCGCGACCGAGATCTTCGAGCCGGGACGGGTCAAGGCGATCTGGATCGTGGCCACCAACCCGGCGGTGTCGATGCCGGACTCGGCACGGGTCCGGGAGGCGCTCGAGCGGGCGGAGCTCGTCGTCGTCCAGGACGCCCATCACCCGACCGAGACCTCGGCGCTGGCCCACGTCGTCCTCCCGGCCGCGGCCTGGCCGGAGAAGGAGGGGTCGATGACCAACTCCGAGCGGCGGGTCGGCCTCGTGCGCAAGGTGCTCGACCCCCCGGGCCAGGCGCTCCCGGACTGGCGGATCTTCGCCGGCCTGGCCGGGGCGCTCGGCCACGCCGAGGACTTCGCCTGGCCCGACGCGGCGGCCGTCTACGACGAGTTCGCGGCGTCGACCGCCGGTCGCCCGTGCGACGTGAGCGGCCTCAGCCACGAGCGCCTGAAGCTCGCCGGGAGCGTCCAGTGGCCATGCCCGGCCGACCCCGCCGGCGACGCCCACGAGGGGACGACCCGGCTGTACACCGACCGCCGCTTCCCGACCCCCGACGGCCGGGCCCGGTTCGAGCCGACCGAGCACGCGGGGCCGGTCGAGGCGCCGACCCCCGACTTCCCCGTGACCCTGACCACCGGGCGGATCGCCGAGCAGTGGCACACGATGACCCGGACGGGCAAGGCCGCCGGCCTCCGGACCGGGGACCCGTTCGTCGAGCTCCACCCCGAGGACGCGCCGGGCGTCGCCGAGGGCGACCAGGTCCGGATCGTCTCGGCCCGGGGGGAGCTCGTCGCCCGGGCGCGCCTGGTCCCCGACCTCCCCCGGGGCGTCGCCTTCGCCCCCTTCCACTGGGGCGCCCTCCACGCGCCGGCCGGGACCGGCCAGCTCAACCAGGCCACCCACGGGGCGGTCGACCCCGTCTCCGGCCAGCCCGAGCTCAAGGCGGCGGCCGTCCGGGTCGAGCGGGTCGCCGCCCCCCGGACTCGCCCGCCCCGGAAGGTCCGCCCGCGCCGGGTCGTCGTGATCGGGACCGGGATGGCCGGGCTGGCCACCGTCGAGGAGGCGATCCGGCGGCGCCCGTCGCTGGAGGTGACCATGCTCGGGGAGGAGTACGGCCCGGCCTACAACCGGGTGCTCCTGTCGAAGGTCCTGGCCGGGACCGCCGGGTACGCCGAGACCCAGCTGCGCCCGGCCGACTGGTATGCCGCCCACGGGGTCGACCTGCGCGGGGGGTGCGGGGCCGAGGCGATCGACCTCGAGGCCGGGCACGTGGTCGACCGCAGCGGGGAGCGCCACCCCTACGACGCGCTCGTCGTGGCCACCGGGTCCCGGGCCTTCCGGCCGCCGATCCCCGGGGCCGAGCTCCCGCACGTCCAGCTGTTCCGGACGGCCGCCGACGTCGAGGCGCTCCGGAACGCCCCGGGGCGGTCGGCCGTCGTCGTCGGAGGCGGCCTCCTCGGCCTCGAGGCGGCGGCGGGCCTGCGCAAGCAGGGCAAGATGGTCACCGTGGTCGAGCTGGCCGACCGCCTGATGGCCCAGCAGCTCGACGGGGGCGGGGCGGCGATCCTCCGCCGGCGGCTGCGGGAGCTCGGGCTCTGGGCCCGGACCGGGGAGTCGGTCGAGCGGATCGAGCCGGGCGCCGTCGTCCTGGCCACCGGGGAGCGGATGCCGGCCGACCTGGTCGTCCTGGCCGTCGGGGTCCGGGCCGAGACCGGCCTCGCCCGGGCGGCCGGCCTCGAGTGCAACCGGGGGATCGTGGTCGACGACGAGCTCCGGACGAGCGCCCGGCGGGTCTGGGCGGTCGGGGAGTGCGCCGAGCATCAGGGCACCGTCTACGGACTCTGGGCGCCCCTGGCCGACCAGGCCCGGGTGGCCGGGGCGGTGATCGCCGGGGAGCCCGGAGCCTTCCACGGGACGGTGGCGGCGACGACGCTCAAGGTGGCCGGGGTCGAGGTGTTCGCCGGGGGGGAGGCCTCGGGCCGGGACGAGATCGTCCAGAGCAACACACGTCGGGGCGTCTACCGGAAGCTCGTGCTCCGGGGCGACCGGCTGAGCGGGGCGCTCCTGGTCGGCGACAGCGCCGAGGCGCGCGTCCTCTCGGGCCTCCTGCGCACCGGCGACCCGGTCCCGGCCGAGCTCCTCGAGCCGGGCGGAGCGGCCCCGGCCCCGGTCGGCCCCCCGGGCCCGGAGTCGATCGTGTGCTCGTGCAACTCGGTCAACCGGGGGGAGGTCGAGCGGGCGATCCGGACGGGCGGCCTCCGAACCGCGGCCCAGGTCGGGACGGTCACCCGGGCGGGGACCGGTTGCGGGGGGTGCGCGGCCGAGATCGAGGAGCTGCTCGACCGTTCATCGGATGGAAACAATGCCGAGACGGCCGGGAAACCGGCCGGAGGAATGATCAGGGCATGAGCAGTCCACCGATCGTCGTCGTCGGCGGGGGCATCGCCGGCCAGTCGGTCTGCGAGGCCGTGCGCGACCGGGACGCCGCGGTGCCGATCGTCCTCGTGTGCGGCGAGCCCCGGCTCCCGTACGACCGGGTCCGCCTCTCGGAGATCCTGGTCTCCGGGGAGGCGCCCGAGGCCCTCCAGCTGCGCCCGGAGGAGTGGTACGCCGACCGGTCGATCGACGTCCGCCTCGGGGCTTGGGTCGAGGCCATCGACCTCGAGGCGAGCACCCTGACCCTGGCCGGTGGGGCGTCCGACGGGGAGCGCCTGGCCTACGCGCAGCTCGTCCTGGCCACCGGGTCCCAGCCGCTGCTCCCGCCGATCGAGGGAATCGACCTGCCGGGCGTATACCCGTTCCGGGGGCCCGAGGACTGCGAGGCGATCCGCCTGGGCGCGGCCGAGTGCCGCCAGGCGGCGGTGATCGGCGGGGGGCTGCTCGGCCTCGAAGCGGCGCGCGGGGTGGTCTCCCAGGGCGCCCCGGTGACCGTCATCCACCTGATGGACCGCCTGATGGAGCGCCAGCTCGACCACGGGGCGGCCGAGATGCTGGCCCCGGCGATGGCCGACCTCGGGGTCGAGGTCCAGCTCGGGCGCCAGACCGCCGGCCTCCACGGGAACGGCCGGGTCAACGAGCTCCGGTTCGCCGACGGGGACCGTCTGGCCGCCGACCTGGTCGTGGTCTCGATTGGCATCCGCCCGGAGACTTCGCTCGCCCGGGGAGCGGGGATCGCCTGCAGTCGGGGGATCGTCGTCGACGATCGGATGCGGACTTCGGCCACGGGAGTGCTCGCGGTCGGGGAGTGCGCCGAGCATCGGGGGGTCGTGTACGGCCTGGTGGCGCCGATCCACGAGCAGGCGAAGGTCGCGGCCGACACCCTGCTCCGGCGGATCGGCCTCGACTACGGGGGCTCGATCCCGTCGGCCAAGCTCAAGGTGATGGGCGTCGACCTGGTCTCGATCGGCGAGGCCGACGCCGACCAGTCGGCGATCGCCGAGTTCCGGGAGGACCGGATCTACCGGAAGCTCGTGCTCCGGGACGGGCGGATCAGCGGGGCGATCCTGCTCGGCGACATCCGGGGCCACGAGAACCTGCTGGAGGCGGTGCGTGCGGGCGAGGAGGTCAGCGATCCCCTGGCGCGGCTGGTGGCGGCCAGCCAGGCGACGGCCGCCGACCTCCCGGACGCGGCCCAGGTCTGCAACTGCAACGGGGTCTGCAAGGGCGAGATCGTCCAGGCGGTCAACGACGGCCTGCCGACTCCCCGGGAGGTCATGGCGGCCACCCGGGCGGGGACGGGCTGCGGGTCGTGCCGGGAGCTCGTGGCCGAGATCGTGACGCTGGTGAGCGGGGAGTCGGCCAACGAGCCGGCCTACCTGTGCCCGTGCCGCAAGCAGACGCGCGGGGAGCTGGCCGGGCTGATCCGGGCCGAGGGGCTCGACGCCGTGAGCCAGGTCGGCGAGCGGTGCGGGACGGGCTACGACTGCGGGGCGTGCAAGCCGGCGCTGGCCTACCTGGTCTCGGAGATCAAGGGCAACCGCCACCGGGAGGAGCGGGACGCCCGGTTCATCAACGACCGGGTCCACGCCAACATCCAGAACGACGGGACGTTCTCGGTCGTGCCCCGGATGTACGGGGGCTGCACGACCCCGTCGGAGCTCCGGCGGATCGCCGACGCGGCCGAGAAGTACGAGGTGCCCCTGGTCAAGATCACCGGGGGCCAACGGATCGACCTGCTCGGGGTCCGGCGGGAGGATCTCCCGGAGATGTGGCGGGACCTCGGGATGCCTTCGGGCCACGCCTACGCCAAGGCGATCCGGACGGTCAAGACCTGCGTCGGGGCCGACTTCTGCCGGTTCGGCCTGGGCGACTCGATCGGCCTGGGCGTCGAGATGGAGAAGGCGTGGGAGGGCCTGCACACGCCGGCCAAGGTCAAGAGCGGGGTCTCGGGCTGCCCGCGCAACTGCGCCGAGGCGACGGTCAAGGACATCGGCGTGGTCGCCGTCGAGGGCGGGTGGCAGGTCCGGATCGGCGGGGCGGCCGGGGCGAGCGTCCGGGAGGCCGACATCCTGACCACGGTGGAGACGGCGGCCGAGGCGCTCCGGGTCACGAGCGCCTTCCTCCAGTACTACCGGGAGAACGCCGACTACAAGGAGCGGATGTACACCTTCGTGCCGCGGATCGGCCTCGACCGGCTGCGGGAGATCGTCCTCGACGAGGAGCAGGGTGCGGCCCTGCGCGAGCGGCTGGCCATCGCCAAGGCAGCGGTCCAGGACCCGTGGCTCGAGCGCGACGAGCCCTACCACCCCAACCAGTTCGTCGAGCTCGTCGGGCCGCCGGCATGACGCCGGTCGGGGCGTCCGACGGCCTGACCGGGCGGGTCTGCCGGGTCGATGACATCCCGGTCGGCGAGGGCCGGGCCGTGGAGATCGACGGCCGGCGGATCGCGGTGTTCCGGACGCGCCACGGGTGGTACGCGGTCGACCAGCGCTGCCCCCACCGGGGCGGCCCCCTGGCCGACGGGATCGTCGCCGACGGGTGCGTGACGTGCCCGCTCCACGACCGGCGCTTCGACCTGGCGAGCGGTCGGTGCCAGTCCGATCCGGATCTGCGGGTCGACGTCTATCAGGTCGTGGTGCGGGAGGCCGACGTCTGGTTGGACGGGGCGGCCCTGCCCCACGAGGTGACGGCGATGCTCGTGGCGTAGGGCGTCGCCCGGCGGCGACCCCGACCGGCGGGAGGGTCCTGGCACTGTGGCGGTGGCGCGAGCCCGGCTTCGAAGACGACGCCTACCCGCGTGGATTCCAGATGATCTCCCAGAGGTGTCCGTCGAGGTCTCGGAAATACCCGGAGTAGATCCCCCAGGGCCGGCTGTGAGGCGGCCCGGTGAGGGTGGCGCCGGCGGCTTCGGCCTGAGCGAGCAGAGCGTCGACATCCTGCTCGCTTGCGACGACGTGCCCGATACTGAACTCGCCCGACTTCGGTGGCCCGAACGGTATCCCGGCGTCCTTCGCCAGTTCGGTGCGCGGGTAGAGAGCGAGAATGAGGCTCCCATCGAGGTGGAACAACGCGATGTCTCCGGCCGGGTTCTCATCGTCGCCACCGAACTCGGTCGCGATCACCCCGGCCGAGGCGAGGCCGAGGCCCTCGCGGTAGAACGCGAGGGCACGCTCGAGATCGGCTACGGCGAGCGTGATCACATGGATGCGCGATTCCATCGTCCCGGAGTCTCGCAAACGTAAGAACGGCGGGGCGGTCGCGCTCGGCGCGTGGAATCGCCGCGCCTGTCACCGGGACGGCTCACCGAACCGTGACACGGGAATCGCGGATAGCCGCCGTGTGCGACGGTCTCGGAGCCGGATGAGTGATTGCATGTCGAGAAGCTCGGGCCGGCTCCGCTCACGAGGTGAAGGGCCACGATCGGAGCGGCCCACGACACCAGGAGACGACCATGCCGAAGTACCTGCTCCTCAAGCACTACCGCGGCGGCCCGGAGCCGCACCATCCCTTCCCGCCGATGGACCAGTGGGCTCCCGAGGACGTGGAGGCGCATATCGCGTTCCAGCGGCACGTCATCGAGCTGCTCGAGGAGCACGGCGAGTACGCCGGCGCCGAGGCGCTCACGCCGACGCGGACCTGGGTGCGCTACGGGGGCCCGGACGCCGCACCGGTCACCACCGACGGCCCGTTCCCCGAGACGAGCGACCTCGTGGCGGGCTGGTTCATGATCGACGTCGAGTCCTACGAGCGGGCGGTCGAGGTCGCGGCCTACGTCTCGTCCGAGCCCGGCCCGCGGGGAGAGCCGCTGTACGAGTGGATCGACGTCCGGGAGGTCATGTCCGGGGCGCTCGGGGACGACTGAGGTGAGCGTGATCGACGAGCCGACCGGGCGGCTGGACGAGGGCGCGCTACGCGGGTTCGGGCGGGACCTCATTCCTCGGGTGCTCGCGGGTCTCCTCCGGCGGGGCGAGGACTTCGATGCCGCCGAGGACGCGCTGCAGGACGCGCTGGTGGAGGCGCTGCGAGTGTGGCCCGAGCATCCGCCGCGCGAGCCGGGGGCGTGGCTGGCGACGGTCGCGACCCGCCGGCTCATCGACGCCCGCCGGAGCGAGGCCGCGCGTCACCGCCGCGAGGAGCAGCCGGAGGCCGAGCCGCGTCCGGCGGCCACGCAGGAGGGCGACGACACCCTGTTCCTGCTCTTCTGCTGCTGCCACCCCGACCTCGCGCCCGCCTCCCAGGTGGCGCTGACCCTGCGCGCCGTCGGCGGCCTGACCACCCGGGAGATCGCCGACGCCTTCTACGTCCCGGAGGCGACGATGGCGCAGCGGATCAGCCGCGCGAAGCGGATCCTGCGGGGGCGTCGGCTCGACCAGCCCGGGGACCTCGCCGTCGTGCTGCGCGTGCTCTACCTCGTCTACACGGCCGGGCA
>JAXDHK010000204.1:0-4635 GCA_034664545.1 Solirubrobacteraceae bacterium | reverse complement strand
AGACGGCGAGCGTCCCGAGCAGCCCGGCCGTGACCCGGGCGATCACGAAGACCTGGGTCGGGTTGGCGGCCAGCGTGTGGGAGACGGCGTGGCCCCCGCCGTAGTAGATCCCGTAGATCAGGTAGAGCAGATACGTGTAGGCCGGGGGGTTGTTGAAGTAGTGGGGGTTCGGCCCGTGGGTGAAGAGGGCGATCGCCTTGGGGACGAAGTGGGAGTTCTCGTCGGCGTTGTAGGCGAAGGGCAGGCCGTGCTTGACCCCCCAGAGGCGGAGCCCGAGGGCGAGGACGAGCAGGCCGCCGAGCGCCAGCCCCCACCGGCCGCGGTGGTCGCGCTCGACATCGTCGCTGCCGGTGCCGGGCCTCCGGCGGGGAGGCGGGTCGTGGTGGCCGTCGTCGAGCATCTTCGGAGGGGGGGTCGCGGTGGCGGCCATCAGCAGTGCACGTACGCCCCGTAATACTGGGTTCGGGCCACGCGGTCAAAGCCGGCCAGGGGGAGCTGCTCCCGCGGGTCGTCGGTCACGTCGACCAGAGCTTGGCGGAGAACGGCCAGATCGGTGGCGATCAGCTCGACCCCCCGGCCGATCCGCCCGAGGAGCTCCGGGTGGCCGGCCCGGGCCTCGGCGAGGGCCTGGCTGCGGGCGATCACCCCGTCGGGGCCCCGGTGGAGGATCCACCGGGCGTCGGGCACGAGCTTGTGGTTGGGCACCGACAGCGGCCCGCAGCGCAGGCCGGCCCGGACCCTGGGGTTGCTGAGGATCGCGGCGAGGGCGACGTGCGAGTCGCCCCGGAACCCGAGCTCGGTCTGGAGCTTCTGGACGCTCAGGGTGCTCGCGGCGCTGGCCGCCCCGTAGAGGAGGAGGAGGGCGGCCCCGAGCGCCCACGCCCGCCGGAAGAGCCCCCCCGGCTCGAGCATCGTCCACCCGGCGAGGGCGACGGCGCAGAGGACGATCGCCATCACGGCCGGGACGAGCAGGTACCGGTCGATCACCGAGAGCCCGGCCGCCCCGATCAGGCCGAACGTCCCGAGGCCGATGACGAGCACGGCGACCGGGACCCGGACCCGCCGGGGGACGAGCCAGACGGCGAGCGCGAAGCCGGCGATCGCCCCGACGAGGAGGGGCGTCTTGTCGAGGCGGACGAGGTACTGCCAGAGCAGGCCGGGCACCGACCCCAGCCCGGTGTTGCGTCCGAGCGATCCGGCAAGGTTGCTGGTCGAATGCAGCGAGAACAGCGGATCACCCGTCTCCAGGAGGTCGAGCCCGGCCCAGAGCACCGGCCCGGCCGCGGTCAGCCCGGCGTAGGCGAGCCGCCGCCCCCACCCGGCCCCCCGGGCGCACCAGAGGAAGTAGACCCCGGCCAGGATCCACGCCTCCGGGCGGAGGAGCTCGGCCGCGAGCAGCAGCACGAAGACCGCCGTCCCCCGCCGGGGCCGGTCGGCCTCGAGCGCGGCGGCCCAGACGACGAGCGCCATGTAGGGGATGTCGACGTAGCCCCGGACGGCCAGGAAGCTGAGGTTGAAGCGGGTGATGAGCAGGAGGACGGCGGCGGCCCCGACCAGCGGGGTGAAGGCCACGCGCCCGAGCCGGTAGAGACCGGCGGCCAGGGCGAGGAAGGACCCGATCGTCGCGGCGATCATCACCCGCTCGGCGTGCTGGCCGAGGGGGTCGAGCACGGCGCTGAAGGCGATCGACAGGGGATGCTCGGTCGGGGCCCGGTAGACCTCGAAGGTCAGCGGCTGGAGGTGGATCGCCTCCCGGCCCCAGAGGAGCGAGTAGACCGAGTCGTAGACGGGATACGTCGGGTAGATCAGGAAGCCGACGCCCGCGGCCACGACCATCCCGGCGAAGGCGAGCTTGGCCCAGACGCCGGCCGGGACCCCCCGTGCGGGGGGCAGGCGGGCGCGCAGCCGCACGAGCCAGGCCGGCCCGGTCGCAGGCCGGGTGAGCGTCGTCGCGTATTCCATCGAGATCGTCTCGCCAGAGGACGCCCGCCACCGGGCGGACTTGGCGCGCCGTCGGGTCTCTGGGATACTGGCGGGCCAGTCTACGGCACCGCCCGGGCCGTAAGATCCGCCCGTCGACGGGTTCCACCGACGGCCCACCCGCTCACCCGAAGTCGAGCGACCCCATGAAGCTGATCATCCAAATTCCCTGTAAGGACGAGGCCGAGCAGCTTCCCGCCACCCTCGCCGACCTCCCCCGCGAGCTGCCCGGCTTCGACCGGATCGAGTGGCTGGTGATCGACGACGGGTCGACCGACGAGACCCTCGAGGTCGCCCGGAGCCACGGGGTCGATCACATCGTCAAGCTGACCAACAACAAGGGCCTGGCCCTGGCCTTCCAGGCCGGCCTCGACGCCTGCCTGAAGCTCGGGGCCGACGTGATCGTCAACACCGACGCCGACAACCAGTACCACGGGGGCGACGTGGCCAAGCTCGTCGGCCCGATCCTGGCCGGGAGCGCCGACATGGTCGTCGGCGACCGGGTCGTCTCCTCGATCGAGCACTTCTCGGCGTTCAAGATCCTCCTCCAGCGCCTCGGGTCGTGGGTCGTCCGCCAGGCGTCGGCGACCACCGTGCCCGACACGACCTCCGGCTTCCGGGCCTACAACCGGGAGGCGGCGATCCAGATGATGGTGGTCTCGAAGTTCACCTACACCCTGGAGACGATCATCCAGGCCGGGAAGCTCCTGGTCGCCGTCGACCACGTCCCGGTCCGGACCAACCCGAAGACCCGGGAGTCGCGCCTCTTCCCGTCGATGGGGGCCTACGTCCGCCGGAACACCCTCTCGATCTTCCGGATCTACTCCCAGTACGAGCCGCTGCGCGTGTTCTGGGGGGCGGCCGCCCTGGTCGGCCTGGTCGCCCTGATCGTCTGGGGCCGGTTCAGCTACTTCTACCTGGCGGGCAACGGGAAGGGCCACGTCCAGTCGCTGATCCTCGGAGCCGTCCTCTTCAACGCGGCCGTCGTCCTCGCCGCCCTCGGCGTGATCGGCGACCTCCTGTCGGCCCAGCGGGTGATGACCCAGCGCACCTTCGAGCGGATCCGGCGGATCGAGCTGAAGATCGGCGTCGCCCCGTCCCACTACGAGCCGGGCGCCCGGGAGACCGGCGTCAGCCCGACGACCGGGGCGTCGAGCGCCGGGGCGACCGGGAAGCTGGAGACGATCGAGGTTTGACCACGACCACCTCGGCCGAGGGGATCGTCACCGGGAACACCTACGACAAGTACGGGTCGACCAACCCGGTCGTCCGCCGGCTGATGGACCGCTTCGAGGCGACGCTCGACGAGCTGTTCACCCGGGCCGCCCCGACCTCGGTGCTCGATGTCGGGTGCGGGGAGGGCGTCCTCACCCACCGGTGGGCCGAGCGCCTGGCCCCCCACCGGGTGGTCGGCCTCGACCTCGACGACCCCCTGCTCCGCGCCGAGTGGGCCAAGCGGGCCGCCCCGAACCTGTCCTACATGGTCCAGAAGGCCGAGAACCTCCCGTTCGCCGACGGGGAGTTCGACCTGGCGAGCGCGATCGAGGTGCTCGAGCACGTCCCCGACCCCGAGCACACGGTGGCCGAGATGGCCCGGTGCGCCGCGCGCCACCTGCTCGTCTCCGTCCCCCGGGAGCCGCTCTGGCGGGGCCTCAACCTCGCCCGGGGGGCCTACGTCCGGGACCTCGGGAACACGCCCGGCCACCTCAACCACTGGAGCCGGGGGAGCTTCGAGCGGCTGCTGGCCCGGCACGGCGACGTGGTCGAGACGCGGTCGCCCTTCCCCTGGACGATGCTCCTCGTCCGGGTCTAGCCCGGTGGCCGGCGTGCCGGAACCCGCCGGGCCCCCGGCGGCCCGCTCCTACGCGAGCGGGGCCCGGATCCTCTCGATCGGGATCGCCGCCACCGGGATCCTGACCTTCGCCTTCTTCTCGATCGCCAGCCACGTCCTCCCGGGGGTCGAGGCCAAGCGGATCGACCTCCTGTGGTCGGTGATGTTCGTGATCATCTCGGTCATCTACCGGCCGATTGAGCAGCTCCTGTCCCGGACGATCGCCGACCGCCGGGCCCGGGGCCTCGAGCGCCAGGCGATGCGGGTCCCGCTGACCATCCAGGCCGGGTTCGCCGTCGTCTTCCTGGGCGTCGCCCTCCCCCTCCACGACACCGTGGTCGACGGGGTCTTCGACGGATCGGCCGACCTCTACTGGGTCCTCGTGGTCGGGACGCTCGCCTACGCGGCCAGCTACTTCGCCCGGGGGTGGCTGGCCGGCCACCAGTGGTTCGGCCTCTACGGGGGCCTCGTCCTGATGGAGGCGGCCACCCGGGTCGCCTTCGCCCTGGCCGTGGCCGTGGGCCTGGCCGGGGGGGAGACGGCGGTCGCCCTGGGCATCGCCGCCGCCCCGTTCGTCTCTCTCTTCGTCGTCCCGGCCGCCTTTGCCAGAAACCGCTCCCGGGAAACCCCACCCGAACCACCGGCCCGGCCGGCATCGACGCTCTCGCTGCGCGGGGGGACCGGCTTCGCCCTCGCCGTCTCGGGCATCCAGCTGGCCGAGCAGACCCTGCTCAACGTGGCCGTCCTGACCGTGGCGGCGACCTCGTCGAACCCGGTGCTGGCCGGGATCGTGTTCAACGTCCTGCTCATCACCCGGGCCCCGC
>JAXDHK010000203.1:0-4691 GCA_034664545.1 Solirubrobacteraceae bacterium | reverse complement strand
GTCGGCTCCATCGTCCTGGGCTTGCCGGGCTGGGTCACGTCCGTCTAGGGCTTCGCCAAGGCCTACAGGCCGAGTTCGGCGAACACATCGTCGGCAGCACGCGTACGTCCGTCGCGCAGATCCTCGTCAGCGGCGGCCATGTCGGCCCGCGCCGTCGCGAGCACCAAATCCTCAAGATCGTCGGCATGGGGTTCGCCTCCGTGGGACGTGAGATCCTCATCTGAGCTTATGCGGACAAGTGTCGTACATCGTGGGCACCGCCGGTGAGGTGAACGACGCGAGAAAGGCGGTTGACGTGAGCGTGGAGAGAGAGACCTGGTCGGTCGTCACCGACCCGGACGAGCTTCGGGAGCTGGTCGGGGCTCCGGTCCGGCGGGTGGTCGACAAGGTGCGGACGCGGCTCCATGAGCTCGATCGGGAGTGGCTGGCGGCCGCCCCGCTCTGCCTGGTGGCGACCGCCGGGGCCGACGGGTCGTGCGACGTCAGCCCCCGGGGCGATCCCCCGGGCTTCACCCGGGTGATCGACGACCGGACGATCGCCATCCCGGACCGGCCGGGCAACCGGAGGGTCGACGCGTTCCGGAGCATCCTCGAGAACCCCCACGTCGGCCTGATCTTCGTCATCCCCGGCCGGGGGGACACGCTGCGGATCAACGGGACGGCCGAGCTTGTCCGAGACGCGCCGTTCTTCGACGCGATGACCGTCAAGGGCCACCGGCCGGTGCTGGCCCTCGCCGTGCACATCGAGGCGGTCTTCTACCACTGCTCGAAGGCGTTCCTCCGGTCGTCGGTCTGGGATCCGAGCTCCTGGGCTCCGGACCGGGTCCCGTCCCGGGCGCGGATCGCCCAGACCCTCGAGCAGCCGGGCGAGAGCCTCGCCCGCCTGGAGGAGTACTACGGGCCGGACTACGCCGAGCGCCTGTACGGGGACCGGCCATCTAGACTCGGACCATGAGCGGCGACGCCCATCGGCTCCCGCGGCCGGACCGGCCCTGGCTGATCCGGACCTACTCGGGCCACTCGACGGCGAGCGCCTCGAACGCCCTGTACCTGAGGAACCTGGCCAAGGGCCAGACCGGCCTGTCGATCGCCTTCGACCTGCCGACCCAGACCGGCTACGACTGCGACCACGAGCTGGCCCGGGGCGAGGTCGGCAAGGTCGGGGTGTCGATCTCCCACCGGGGGGACATGGCGGCGCTGCTGAACGGAATCCCGCTCGACGCGATGAACACGTCGATGACGATCAACGCGACCGCGGCCTGGCTGCTCGCCCTCTACATCGTCACCGCCGAGGCCCAGGGCGTCGACCCCAAGGAGCTGTCGGGCACGACCCAGAACGACATCATCAAGGAGTTCCTCGCCCGGGGGACCTACGCGTTCCCCCCGGAGCCGTCGATGCGCCTGATCGCCGACACGATCGCCTACACGGTCGAGCACGTGCCCCAGTGGAACCCGATCAACATCTGCTCCTACCACCTCCAGGAGGCCGGGGCGACGCCGGTCCAGGAGATCGCCTACGCGATGAGCAACGCCATCGCCGTGCTCGACCGGGTCCGGGAGCGCCTCGACGGCGACCAAGACCGGATGGCCGCGGTATTCGGCCGGATCTCGTTCTTCGTCAACGCCGGGGTCCGCTTCATCGAGGAGCACGCCAAGCTCCGGGCGATGTCGATCCTCTGGGAGGAGCTCGGCCGGGACCGGTACGGGGTCGTCGAGCCCAAGCTCTTGCGCTTCCGCTACGGCGTCCAGGTCAACTCGCTCGGGCTGACCGAGCCCCAGCCGGAGAACAACATCCAGCGGATCGTGCTCGAGGCCCTGGCGGTGACCCTCGGCCGGAATGCCCGGGCCCGGGCGATCCAGCTCCCGGCCTGGAACGAGGCGCTCGGCCTCCCGCGCCCGTGGGACCAGCAGTGGTCGCTGCGCATCCAGCAGGTCCTCGCCCACGAGACCGACCTGCTCGAGTATCCGGACATCTTCGTCGGGTCGACGGTGATGGAGGGGCTGGTCGGCGAGCTGCTCGACGGGGCCCGGGCCGAGATGGCGGTGGTCGCCGAGCACGGGGGGGCGGTCGCCGCCGTCCCGTACATGAAGGCCGCCCTGGTCGACTCCCACCGGGAGCGGATCCGGCGGATCGAGGCGGGCGAGCAGACCGTGGTCGGGGTCAACCGCTTCACCGAGACCGAGCCCTCGCCCCTGACCGCCGACGCCGAGGGCGGGATCCTCGTCGTCGAGCCCGGCCTCGAGGCGGCGCAGATCGCGGCCCTCGAGCGCTGGCGGGCCGAGCGCGACCCGGCGGCGGTCGCGGCGGCGCTGGCCGTTGTCTCGGCGGCCGCGGCCGGGACCGAGAACATCATGGCCGCCTCGATCGCCGCCGCCCGGGCCGGGGCCACGACCGGGGAGTGGGCCCAGGCCCTGCGCGACTCCTTCGGCGACTACCGGGCCCCGACGGGGGTCGGCCAGGCGGGTGCGGGCGCGGCCGCTCCGACCGAGGAGCTCGAAGCCGTCCGGGCCGAGGTCGACGCGCTGTCGGGCCGGCTCGGCCGGCGCCTGAAGCTCCTGGTCGGGAAGCCCGGGCTCGACGGCCACTCGAACGGGGCCGAGCAGATCGCCGTCTACGCTCGGGACGCCGGGATGGAGGTCGTCTACGAGGGCATCCGGCTGACCCCCCAGCAGATCGCCACGTCAGCCCTCCAGGAGGGCGTACACGTCGTCGGGCTCTCGATCCTCTCGGGCTCCCACCGGGAGCTGATCCCCGAGGTGATCGCCGCCCTGCGCGAGCGGGGAGTCGGGGTCCCGGTGATCGTCGGGGGGATCATTCCCAAGCAGGATGTCGAGCCGCTGCGCCGGGCCGGGGTCGCCGCCGTCTACACCCCCGCTGACTTCCGGTTCGCGAAGATCGTCGGCGACATCGTCGCGCTCGTGGCCGACCGCCACGACCGGGCGCCCGCTCCGGCGTGACCGGGGCCGAGCTCGGCGCCCGCCTGCGCGAAGGGGATCTCGACGCGGCCCCGGCGGTCCTCAACCTGGTCGAGAGTACGACGGCCGAGGACCGCAGGGAGACGGCGGACCTCCTGCGGACCGTCTCACCGGCGGCCCTCGGAGGCGAGGCTCGCGCTCACATCATCGGGGTGACCGGGCCCCCGGGGGTCGGGAAGTCGACGCTGCTCTCGGCGCTCGTCGGGGTGTGGCGCCGGCGGGGGCGGACGGTCGCGGCCCTGGCCGTGGACCCGTCGTCCAAGCGGTCGGGCGGAGCACTCCTCGGCGACCGGGCGCGGATCGCCTTCGACCCGGGCGATCGGGGGGTCTTCGTCCGGTCGACGGCGACCGCCCACCGACTCGGGGGCCTGGCCCCGGCCACGCGAGCCGCGGCCCACGCCCTGGCCGTCGCCTTCGACGTCGTCGTCGTCGAGACGGTCGGGGTCGGGCAGTCGGAGACCGAGGTGGCCGACCTCGCCGACACCGTCATGGTCGTCCTCCAGCCGGGTTCGGGCGACACGCTCCAGTTCCTGAAGTCGGGAATCATGGAGATCCCCGATCTCCTGGTCGTGACCAAGTCCGACATGGGCCGGGTGGCCCGCGACACGCTCCAGGACGCGCGCTCGGCCGCCACGGCCGCGGGGTCCGGGGAGACTCCGACCCTGGCCGTCTCGTCCGTCTCCCCGACCGACGGGGTCGAGGCTGTGGCCGACGCGCTCGACGCGCACCGGGCCGGGCTCGACCTCCCGGCCCGGCGCCTGCGGGCCCGGCGGGCCGGGGCTCTGGCCGACTTCGTGACCGAGCACGGCGAGCACGGGCTACGTCGGCTGGGCGGACGCCGAGCCGCCGAGCGCTGGCTCGGGAGCCTGCCGGCGGGGCTGGACGGGGCTGGGCTTGTCGCCTCGCTCGAGGGCCGGGCCGGGCGACCGCCTCACCCCGCCGGTCGAGCCGCCGGCGACCCGGCCGTCTGAACCCCGGCTAGGGGACCGCCGGGACGATGACCAGCGGGCCCTCGGCCCGGGGGAGCTCCCGGGTCTCGAAGACCGGCTGGTCGAGCCGGTGGACGGCGGAGAGCGACCCGAGGAAGGCGTCGGCGGTTTCGAGGAAGCCGATCCGGGGCGTGCGGTAGTGCATGGGGACGACCCAGCGCGGTCGGAGGCGCTCGACGATCGGATGGGCCTGGTCGGCGCCGATCGTCGGTCCGCCGCCGACCGGGAGGAACAGGAGATCGACCGGACCGATCGCCTCGGCCTGCTCGTCGCGGAGTCGGGACTGGCCGAAGTCGCCGAAGTGACAGACGCGGAGGCCGTCGAGCTCGAAGGCGAAGATCGTGTTGGGTCCACGGGCCGTGCCGGCCACGGCGTCGTGCTCGGAGGCCACGGCCAGGATCTCCCCGACCGGGGAGCCGAGGCGCCCGGCGGTCGAGCGGAGGATGGTCGGGTCGCCGCCGACGACCCCGACGGCGTTGTGGTCGACGTGCTCGTGGGTCACGAGCAGGAGGTCGGCGAGGACCCCGTCGATCGGGGGATAGTCGAACTGGAGCGGGCGACCGGCGAAGGAGGCGAGATCGAACGGGTCGAGGAAGATCGACGAGGTCCCGTCGAGGCCGAACGCCGACTGCCCGTACCACTCGACCCGCACCGCGCTACCCCCGGGTCAGCAGCCGTCGACGCCGCAGGTCGGGCCGGCGGCGGCCACCGCCACGGGCGTCCTGG
>JAXDHK010000202.1:0-12882 GCA_034664545.1 Solirubrobacteraceae bacterium | reverse complement strand
ATCCTCACCCGCGTCGCGACCGTCCTCCTCGCCGGAGGGGGCGGTACGGCGCGGGGTCGCCCCCCGGGCGGGCATCGGCCGGGCCTCGCGGGTCCGGCCGTCGTGCCGGCGGGGGTTGGCCGGGGCGCCTCGAGCCCGGGCGGTCGCTCGACGACCACACGGGTCCGGACGTCTGCGATCCCCGGACGGGAGATCCACAGCCGGCCGAGCACGCCCGTTCGGGATGCCGGCGGTGGACGCCGCCGGCCGGCCCGGGCGGAGGGCTTCGCCGCGGCCTCCGGTCGGGCTCGGAGCAGCGCCCCATTGGCGGTTGGCGCGCCCGGCCTCGGCGCGCCCGGTCCCGATCGACCGGTCAGCGGATCCGCCGGGCGGCGCCCGGTCGGCGGCCCGTCGGTGGCCGGCGGTGCCCCGGGCGTGACCAACGAGGTCGGAGCGGCCGGGCGGTCCGGACCGGTGTCCTCGCCCGGCCGGGAATTTGGCTTCGAGCGATGACGGATGGCGCGCGGGCCGGGGTCCGGCTCGACACACGGTCGCTGCGGCGGCTGCGGGCGTCGGGGTCACTCACCCGGTGGGTGCTCTACGTCGCTGCCACCGTCGGCGTGGCGGCGACCGCCCGGTTCGCCATCGCCCCGCCCCGGCCGCCGATCCCTCGGCCGGTCCCGGTCGCCGTCGCCGACCGGGCGGCCGAAGGATTCGCGACGTTGTTCGCCCGTCGCTACCTCACCTGGGATGCCGCGTCTCCGGCGCTCCACGAGCAGGGGCTCACGGAGTTCCTCGGCGGATCGGTCGATGCCGACGCCGGCCTGGCGGCGCCCGCTCGGGGATCCCAGCGGATCGCGTGGGCCGAGATCGTCCAGGCACGGACGGCGGGGCCCGGGGAGCACGTCTACACGGTTGCGGCGGGAACCGCGGCCGGGGAGCCGACCTACCTCTCGGTCGACGTCGTCCGCGGCGGATCGGGCGAGCTTCGCCTCGGCCGCTATCCGGCGCTGGTCGGGCCCCCGCTGGTCGGGCACGCGGAGACGCTCGACTCGGGCGCCGCGGGTCCGGTGTCCGACCCGGGCGTGACGACCGTCGTGGACCGGGCGCTGCGCAACTACCTCGCCGGGTCGGGCCAGAACCTGGCCGCCGACCTGGCGCCGGATTCCGTCGTGGCGACGCCGGCGGAGCGCCTGGTTCTCGATCGCGTCGAGCAGCTGGAGGTCGCTCGGGGTGGGGGGGTGCTGGCCACGGTCGGGGCCCACGACTCGCTCGGGACCACCTACACGCTGACCTATCAGGTCGACCTCCTCCGGACCGACGGCCGGTGGATGGTCGGCGCGATCCAAACCGACCCCAGGACCTAGACAGGAGGTTGCGCGCAATGACCGATGAATCGACCCGGGGGCGGTGGCGGGGATGTCTGGCGGGAGCCGTGGCCGCGCTGGCCCTGGCCCTCGCGCCCGGTCCGGCGCTCGCCGCGAGCCCGACCGGCGGCTCGGTGTCCGGGAGCCAGGTCTCGGCTCAGAACGGCGGCTCCCTCGAGGCCGCGGCGAGCCGCGCCGGGGCCACCGGCCGGAAGGTGGCGTTCAGCCTGATCGGCCTCGCCCTGGCCGTCGCGGCGATCGTGCTCGCCTTCAAGCGCGACTTCAAGGAGGCGGTCGGGGTCCTGGCCATCGGGCTGGTTGCGGTGCTGCTCGCCAGCCCGGCCGGCGTCAGCGTCCTCCAGGACACGGTGTCGATGCTCTTCGGAGGCGGCTGAGCGTGGACGTCCGCTCCTACCGCGCCGTGTTCGAGCTCGAGCGGCGGGTCTATCGGATCGACACGATTCGCCTGAACCCGGGTGGGGTGCCGCTGCGCGGGATCGCCTACGCGGCGGCCGCGGTCCTGATGACCCTGCTCGCCGGGCGGCTGGCCCCGGTGCGGCTGATCCTCGCGCCGCTGCCCTGGTACGTCCGCTACCTGGGGTTGCCGATCGCCCTGGCCGCCGTGGCCACGATCGCCCGGATCGACGGGCGGCCCTTCCACCTGGCGGCTTGGGCGCTGGCGGCCCACCGGCTGGCCCCCCGCCACACGTGCCGGCTGACCCGCGCGCCGGCGCCGGCGACCCGCTGGCATCCGGGCCCGGTCGTCCTGATCCCGGACGGGTCCGACGCGCGGCTTCGCCGCCTGCGCTACCAGGGCCCCGGGGCCGTGCTGATCTGCTGTGCCCACGAGCGCGCCGAGTGGCCACCCCGGCGCCTCCCGCTGCCGGGTCGCCGGGTCGACCTGACGCTCCACGCGGCGGCCGACCGCCGTCCCCTCCGCCGTCCGGCCGGACTCGAGCTCGCCGCCGGCGCCGTGGTCGAGACGCGGACCCGCCCGGCACCGTAGGGAGCGGCGGAGTGCGCCAGCCGATCTCGTTCGTCTACGGCAACTGCCTGCTCGGGTCGGCCGGGCCGTGGGCGCTCTTCGGGCTCGCGACATGCTCGTACGCCGGCCTCGCGCCTGAGCGCAAGCGCGAGCTCTTCGGCCGGCTCCTGGCCGCGATCGAGGCGGTCGAGGCCGACGTCCAGATCATCCGGGTATCGAGCCCCTGGGACCGCGGCCGGTACGCCGACGAGCTCGAGGCGGCCTACTCGGGCCCCCACCCGGGCTCCCACGCGCGCTACGTGGCCGAGCATCGGGCCGGGCTCGCCGACGTCGGCGGGGCCGTCCCGTCGGTCTACCTCGCGATCAGCCTCGAGGCGCCCGAGCGCGACGTCGGCGCCTACGTCTCCGGCGTGCTCGAGCGGCCACCTCGGGAGCTTCTGAACGCGCTGCGCGAAGCCCTGGCCTGGCAGGACCGGCGCCTGCTGGCCGCCGCCGAGCTCGAGCGCCTGCGCGTCCGAGCCGACGAGGTCCACGCGCGGATCGCTGGGTTCGTCGAGGCCTCCCCGGCCCGGACGGTCGAGGTCCAGTGGCTGCTGCGGCGGGCGTTCTGCCGGGGAGCCGGAGAGCCGACGGTCGACGACCTCCACGAGCCGCAGGCGCTCGTCTTCGAGCGCAACGGGTCGGCGGTGCTCGCGCCGCTCGAGGCCGATGTCCTGCGCTGGCTCGACGGCTACGTCGAGAACCGGGGGCGGAGCCTGCGCATCGAGTCGGAGACCGGGACCGGCTGGCAGGCCCATCTGGTGGCCGGGGCGCTCCCCGAGCGGGCGGAGTTCCCGGACGGGCGGCTCGAGCTGATGTTCGCCCCCCCGGAGTCGCTCCCGTTCGGGATAGACCTGTCGCTGAGCGCCCGGTACCTGCCCAACGACCTCGCCCTCCGGCTGGTCCGCCGCCGCGTCCAGGACGCCGACCAGATCGTCCGCTCCGAAGCCGACGGGGATCAGGGCGTCTCCGACCGGGGATACGACCGCAGCCAGGACGCCCGTGACCTGCTCGCCTACCTCCAGTCGGCCAGCCGGCCGCCGCTGCTGCGGGCGACCCTCGCGATCGCCGTCGCGGCCGACGGCGAGGCCGAGCTCGAGCGGCGGGTCGAGATGTGCCGGCGGGCCTACGGCGAGGTCCGCCTCCACCGACCGATCGGCGACCAGCTCGAGCTCTTCCTCCAGCACCTCCCGGGTCAACGGACCCGGGTGCGGGGCTACGACGACGTCCTGACGGCCGAGCAGGTCGCGGCGATGATGCCGCTGGGCACACACGCCGTCGGCTCGTCCCAGGGGCTCTACCTCGGGCACACCCTCAGCGGGTCCCGCCAGCCGGTCCGCTTCAACCTCCGCGAGGGGTCCGACACCGACCGCAACGCGGCGATCCTCAGCCTCGGGGCGCTCGGTTCGGGAAAGACGACGCTCGGCCAGAAGCTGCTCTACGAGGGCTTCCTCCTCGGGGCCCGGATCATCGACTGCGATCCGAAGGGCGACCACCGGTTCCACCACCTCGACGACGTCGCGCCCCACGTCGAGACGATCGCCCTCCGACCGGAGCGCGCCCTCCGGGGGATGCTCGACCCGCTCCGGGTGGCACCGGCCCACATGCGCCAGGACGCCGCCGTCTCGTTCCTCTGCGATCTCCTCCCGGCCCGGTCGGAGGCCGCCTGGGAGACGGCCGTGGTCAAGGCGGTCGACGGCGTGATCCGGGCCGCGCCCGAGCCGACCTGCGCCGAGGTGGTCCGGGCCCTGGCCGCCGGGGACGAGGTCGACTGCCAGGTGGCCAAGACGCTCGAGGTCTACGCCCGGGCCGGACTCACCCAGCTCGGGTTCGCCGATCCCGACGTCCGCCTGGCCGCGGTCGGCGCCCGCCAGGTCACCTACATCCCGATCCGCGACCTCCCGGGTCCCCAGACCGGGACCGCCCGCGGCGACTACTCGGTCGCCGAGCGGGTCGGGGAGCAGATCGTCCGGCTGATCGCGATGTTCGCGATGCAGCTGATGGGAGCCGAACGCGACCGCCTCAAGCTGTTCGGGTTCGACGAGGGCTGGCGACTACTCGGGGACCCGGTCGGGCGCATGCTGCTGGCCTCCCTCCAGCGGATGGGCCGCTCCGAGCTCGCGGTCCCGATCATCTCGACCCAGCTGGTCAGCGATGCCCTGCTCGACGGCCGGGACTCGATCGAGAACCTGATCGGCGCGACGTTCGTCTTCGGGCTGCGCAGCGAGGCCGAGGCCGGACGCGCCCTGCGTCTGCTCGATCTCGATCCCGACGACCGGACCATGCGCCGGCGGCTGCTCGAGTTCGATGCCGGGCGCTGCCTGATGCGCGATCACCGGGGCCGGGTCGAGGCGGTCCAGGTCGACATGGTCGCCCCGTGGCTGCTCCGGGCCCTCTCGACCACCCCGCATCCCGACGCCGATGCGGCGAGCCGGAGGTGAGCCGGGCGCGGCCCTCGCCGCGGCCCTCGCCCTCGTCCTGGCCGGAGCCGTTCCGGCCCGGGCCGACCGCACCGCCGGGGCCAATCTTCGGGCGGCTCCGCCGGCAGCGCCCGCGTCCACCCCGACCCGGGGGCAGCCGAGCCCGGCCGCGCCCGCCACCCCCCCGACCGGGAGGCCGGGCGCCCCCGCCGCCGCTCCGACCCGGGGACAGCCGAGCCCGGCCGCCCCCGCCACCCCCCCGACCGGGAGGCCGGGCGCCCCCGCCCCCGCCCCTGCCGCCACCGCCCCGCCGCCGACGCCGGCCGCGGCGCCCGGCGTCGGCCCGGACCCCGACGCCCAGAGCACGTCGCTGAGCGGTCCGGGGCCGCTCGTTGCCAACGGCCTCGGGAGCCCATCGTGCCGCGATCCACGCCTGGTCGGGCAGCTGTCGGGGGCGGCCCGGGCGAACTGCGACGCCTCGGGGGTGGTCGTGGCCCCGGCCGCCCTGGAGAACTACGAGCTCGACGTCCACATCGACAACGGCCTCCTCGGGACGAGCTTCGACCGGCTCCTCCAGGACCTGATCGTCAAGCCGGGGTGGATGGCGATCCTCTGGCTGACCCACGTCGCCGTCGTCGCCCTCGAGTGGTGCTTCTCGCTCGACCTCCTCGGCGGGGGGACGCTCGGGTCGGTCACCGGCGCCCTCCACACGATGCGCGACGCCCTGACCCGGCCATGGCTCGTCCCGGTGCTCGCCCTGGCCGGCATCGCCGTCGTCTACAACGGCGTCGTCCGCCGCCGGGTGGTCGAGACGCTCGGCCAGTTCGCCCTGATGCTGGCCATGATGATCGGCGGCCTCGCGGTGATCGCCGATCCGGAGGGGACGGTCGGGGCGGGGAGCCGGCTCGCCAACGAGGCGAGCCTCGGCGCCCTCGGGGCGGCAGCCGCGGGTGACCCCGCCCACCCGATCCGGGGCCTCGACGACGCCCTGCGCGAGGTCTTCGATGCCGCCATCACACGGCCGTGGTGCTACCTCGAGTTCGGCGACGTCGCCTGGTGCCGGGAACCGTCCCGACTCGATTCCGACCTGGTGGCCACAGCGCGGGACATCGTCAGTCACGACCGGGCGCAGGCCACCGGGCGGCGCGCCCGGAGCCAGGTCGAGGTTGAGGCCAGGGAGATCGCCCGCGCCCGAACCAACGCCGAGCTCTTCCTCGCCCTTCCGGCCAACGGCCCCCGCCGGAACTCGATCAACGCCGACCCGGGCGATCCGTCGCTCCTGCGCGTCCTCTGCGGCGGGGGCGATGACACGTCGTGTCCAGCGGCGACCGGACCCCAAGCGGAGTTCCGAACCCAGAAGGGGACGGCGGCCCGGATCGGCGGCCTCCTCCTGATCGGAATCGGGGCCGTCGGCATGTTCGCCCTGCTCGGGTTCGTCTGCCTCCGCCTGCTCGGGGCGACGCTCCTCGCCCTCCTCCACCTGCTGATCGCCCCGGTAGCCGTCCTCGCCCCGGCGCTCGGAGACAGCGGCCGCGAGCTGTTCCGCCGGTGGTCGCTGCGCCTGCTCGGAGCCGTCCTCGCCAAGCTCGTCTACGCCGTCTTCCTCGGCGTCATCCTCCTCATGGTCCGGGTCCTCGGTGGGCTCGGGGGACTCGGTTGGTGGACCCAGTGGCTCCTGCTCACGGCGTTCTGGTGGCTCGTGTTCACCCACCGCCACCGCGTGCTCGAGACCGTGATTCACGAGCGGGCCGAGCCCACCCGGCGCGCCTCGCTCGCCCATCGCCTGTTCGCCACTCGCCAGGCGCTCAAGCTAGCCGGTCCCCCGGCCCGCGTCCTCGGCGGCGCCGTTCGCAGGACGGTCGACCAGCTCCGCCATCTCACCCCCCGAGCGAGCGTGATCGCCGGCCGACCCGGCCGGCGCAGGGAGACCGCGACCCGGGACGACCAAGTCGCGCGCACGCTCGAACGCGACCACGCTGCGGCCGTCGCCACCGTCGCCCGGGCTCCGACCATCGAGCTCGATCTCGAGCAGCTCCGCACCGACCGGGAGCGTCTCGGGCGGGAGCGGCGGTCGGCCGTCGCGACCGGAGACCGGCGCCGGGCCGCCTCACTTCGTCGTCGCGAGCACGACACGCAGGCCCGGATCGAAGCCGGGGAGCGCGAGCTCGCCGCCGCCCGGGTCGCCGCGCCGGCCGGAGAGGAGCTTCGCCGCCGGACCGGCGTGGTTCACGACGAGGCCCAGCGGACCCTCCGGGCCGAGCTCCTCGACCGGGAGATGGAGCTCCGCCCGCGCCTCGCCCCGGCCGGAGATCCGCGCCGCGGGCGCCGCGACTACGCCCAGCTCGCGTCGCTGCTTGGGCTCGACGGCGGCGAATTCGCCCGTCTGGGCGATCCGGCCCGGCGCCGGGCCCAGCTCGAGATCGACCGCCAGCTCGAAGCCCGCCGGGCAGCGACCCGGTCGCTGGCCCGGGCCCAGGAGCGCAGCGACTGGCTCAAGCGGGTCGACGAGGCCCGCCGGCGCGATCCACGGCAGGACCCGCGCCCGCCGAGCCGACGCGAGCGGCAGTTCGGCGGACGAGCCGCCCGGGACGACTCCCGGCCGCGTTCGGAGCCGGCGAGCTCCGGAACCGATGCCCGCCCCCGACGGGACCCCGCCGCCCCCCACCGGGATCACCGGGATCACCGGGGGCACCCGGGTGATCGCCGGCGGCGATGATCCCCCGGCCACATCCGCTCGCCCTCGGCGCCGGTCTCATCGCCGGCCTCTACGCGCTCGTCGTCCTCGTCGCCGGCGGCGAGCTCGTCGCCGGCAACCCGGGCCCGTCGAGCTGCGCCGGGAACGCCCAGCTCGGGCCGGTGCCCGCCTCCGGAGCCGGCCTCGCGGAGATCCCGGCCCGGCTGATCCCGCTCTACCAGGAGGCGGCCGCCGCCTACGGGCTCGGGTCGGACGGGTGGGCGTGGCTCGCCGCCGTCAATCGGATCGAGACCGACTTCGGCCGCGACCTCGCGACCTCGGTGGCCGGGGCCGTCGGTTGGATGCAGTTCGAGCCGGCGACCTGGGCCGCCTACGGAGTCGACGCCGATGGCGACGGGAGGACGGACCCCAACGACCCGGCCGACGCGATCACCGCCGCCGCCCGATACCTCCGGTCGCTCGGCGCTCCCGCCGACTGGGAGCGGGCGATCCGGGCCTACAACGGCGGTCCGGCCAACGCCGGCTCGAACTCGACGCTCGCCTACTGGCAGAGCGCGGTTCGCGCCGCCCTCTCCTACCTTCCGGCCGCGGCGGGCGACCCGGCGACCCCGGTGTCGGCGGCCGCTCCGACTCCGGCCGCCCCGATCGCCGGCCCTCCGGGCGGGTGTCAGCCGTGCCCGGCGCCCGATCCGTCGGTCGGCCCCGACACCCTCCTGGCGTACGTCGCTCCCGGCCCCGGTCAGACGCCGGCCGGACTCGCCGCTCCGGATGCCGGCTGTCCCGGCGGGGGCGCCGTCCCGCTCGCACCCGGGGACCGGGCCCAGATCCAGCCGAGCGGCCTGGCCGCGGCTCCGGCCACGGCTCCCCCGGGGGTCCGGGCGATGATCGCCGCCGGCAACCAGCTGATCGGCCGTCCCTACGTCTACGGCGGCGGCCACGCCGACTTCCGCCTCGCCCCGGGCTACGACTGCTCGAGCAGCGTCAGCTGGGCTCTCCACGGCGCCGGGTTCCTGACCGGGCCCGAGGACTCGACCACGCTCGAGGGCTTCGGGGACCCGGGTGCCGGCCTGTGGGTGACGATCTTCGCCAATCCGGTCCACACGTTCGTCTACATCGCCGGGATCCGCCTCGACACGAGTCCCCAGCCCGGCGACGGACGGCTGAGTCAGCTCGGTCCCCGCTGGCGCCCGGCCACCCGGGCCACGGCCGGCTTCGTCCCCCGGCATCCGCCCGGCCTGTGACCGCTCGCCGGATCCTCGGGGCCCTCGCCGCCGCGGCCGCCGCCGGCGCGCTCCTGACCCGGCCGACCACGCTCCCGCCCCACCCGTCCGGCGGACGCCCGCCGGTCGTCGTCCCGGCTCCCCGAGCACCACCCCCGGCTGCGCCCCCCGGGCCCCGCCAGGTGACCCGGGCGTTCGTCCTGGCCTACCTCGCCTTCGTCTACGGCCGGCTGGCCGCCGCGGACCTCCCCGACGCGAGCGCCTACGTCCGCCGGCAGGCCGCGGCCGTCCACCCCGACCCGCCGGGGGTGGTCCTGGCCGCGGCCGACCCGCGTCTCCAAAGCATCGGGGTCGCCTCGGTCGGTCCGGGCCGGGCCCGGGGGCGGGCCGCGATCGCCGACGGGCCGGCCGCCTACGCGCTCGTCCTCGACCTCCGCCGCCGCTCGGCCGGCTGGACGGTGACCGGCCTCGAGGAGACAAGCTAGGGTCCCCGGCCGTGGCCGATCGACGCGTCGAGCATCTCCTGGTCGGCGGCGGCATCGCCGGGGCGACGGCCGCCGCGACCCTCAGGGAGGCCGGGGCCGACGGGTCGATCCTCGTGGTCGGGCGCGAGCTCGACCCCCCGTACCACCGGCCCCCGATCTCGAAGGGCTACCTCCGGGGGACCGCGACCCGGGAGGACACGCTGATCCATCCGGCCGGCTGGTGGGAGGACCAGGGCGTCGAGCTCCTGACCCGGACGAGCGTGATGGAGATCGACCAGGAGACGCGGACGGCCAAGCTCTCGAACAAGGAGACCGTCGAGTTCGGGACGGGCCTGATCGCCACCGGGGCGATGGTCCGCCGGCTCGGGGTCGACGGGACCGAGCTCGACGGGATCCACTACCTCCGGGCCCTGGCCAACGCCGACGCCCTACGCCGGGACGTCGAGGACGCCGATCGGGTGGTGCTCATCGGGGGCTCCTACATCGGCTGCGAGGTCGCGGCCTCCCTCACCGAGCTCGGAAAGCGGTGCACGATCGTCATGCAGGAGTCGCTGACCCTCGAGCGCCACTTCGGCCCCCGGACCGGCGGCTTCTTCCAGGGCGTGCTCGAGGAGCATGGGGTCGAGGTCGTCGGCCCCGACGAGGTCGACCGCTTCGAGGGTGACGGGCGCGTCCAGCACGTGGTCACCAAGGCCGGCCGCCGGCTCCCGGCCGACGCCGTCGTCTGCGGGGTGGGGGCGACTCCCGACGTCATGCTCGCTCGGAAGTCCGGGCTCGAGCTCGGCCGCCTCGGCGGCGTCCTGACCACCCGGCACCTCGAGACGAGCATGCCCGGCCTCTACGCTGCCGGGGACATGTGCGAGTACGAGTCGACGATCCATGGCCGGGTCATGCGGATCGAGCACGAGGACGTCGCCGCCGCCCAGGCCCGGACCGCGGCCCGGAACATGCTCGGACCCGACCCGACCGCCCACGCCGTCGTCCCCTACTTCTTCTCCGACCTCGCCGACTGGGTCTCGCTCGAGTACGTCGGCCCGGCCGCCACCTGGGATCAGGAAGTCGTCCGCGGGTCGATGGAAGACGGCGACTTCACCGTGTTCTTCCTCGAGGATCGCCGCGTCCGTGCCGCCCTCACCGTCGGCCGGTCACCCGACCTCGATCATGCCCGCCGCCTGATCGCCGCCGCCGCTCCGCTGGCCGACCCCGGGCAGCTGGCCGAGCACGACCTGACCGCTCTTCCGGGCTGACCCCCCCGGTCGGACCCCCCGCCCCGCCCGGGACCCCCGGTCAGACCCCCCCGCCCCGCCCGGGACCCCGGCTTAGCCCGAGCTAACCTCGCGCCCTAACCTGGAGGGTCATGCGCAACCGTCCCGCCAGCGCCCTGACCGCCGCGGCGCTCTGCCTGGCCGGACTGATCGCGACCGGGGTCGTCGCCCTGATCGTCCCGGTCGCCCGAGTCCGTGATTCGGCCACGCTCCACGGCTTCACCTCGCTCAGCGGTCACACCCGGATCACCGAGCTGGCCAACACGATCGCCCACAGCGTCGATCCCTCCCGGTACCTGGTGTTCGCCATCGCCTTCGCCCTCATCGCCGTCGTCCGCGGGCGCCCCCGGGTGGCCGTGGCCGTGCCGCTGACGATGTGCGCGGCCAGCGCCACCACCGAGCTGCTCAAGCCGCTGGTCGGCCACCCCCGCGCCTCGGAGTGGCTGGCCGGCGGGGACATCAGCATCGCGTCCTGGCCGAGCGGTCACGCCACGGCCGCGATGACGGTCGCCCTCGGCGCCGTGCTCGTCGCCCCTCGGGTCCTGCGCCCGATCGTCGCCCTCCTCGGGACCGGCCTCGCCGTCGGGGTGAGCTATTCGATCCTCGTTCTCGGCTGGCACTTCCCGAGCGACGTGCTCGGCGGCTTCTTCGTGGCCGGCGGCGCGATGTCGCTTGCTCTGGCCGGTCTCTGGTGGGCCTGGGCGCGCTGGCCCGAGCCGAGCGTCGGGGGACTCCGGCGGGTGACGACGACCTCGACGACGACGACGGCCGGCCTGCTCGCCCCGGCCGCGCTCCTGGCCGCCACCTTCGGGGCCGCGCTGTCCGTACTCGCGGTCAGGGGCCGCCTGGTCGAGACCTACGGCGCCGCCCACCTCTCGTTCGTCGCCGGGGCCCTGGCCATCGCCGGACTCGCGGCCATGCTCGCCACCGCCATGGCCGTCGCCCTCCGGCGATAGCCGGGTAGCGGCTCGCGGCAGTACTCGCCACCGCCATGGCCGTCGCCCTCCGCCGATAGCCCCCGTCCGGGCCTGCCGGCGGGCGGCGGCGCCCGTCGGCCCTAACCGCCCTCGCGCGAGCGCCCGGGCTCCCACAGCGGCTCGTCCGGCCCGTTGGCCCCCCGGGCGAGGATGAACAGGAGATCCGAGAGGCGGTTGAGGTAGCGGACGACCTCGCCTCCGGCCTCGTCCCCCAGGGCGATCGTCCGCCGCTCGGCCCGGCGGCAGACCGTCCGGCAGACGTGGAGCTGGGCCGCGGCCGGCGTGCCCCCGGGGAGGACGAACGACTTGAGCGGGGCCAGCGTGTCGTTGACCTCGTCGCACGCCCGCTCGAGCCAGGCGACCTGGTCGGGCGCCACCCGGAGGCGGTCGCGGGTGTCGTCGGCCGGGACGCAGAGGTCGGCCCCGACGTCGAAGAGGTCGTTCTGGACGGTCCTCAGCCACTCGGCGTACCGGCCGGGGAGGTCGGTCGTGGCCAGGGTGACGCCGATCTGGGCGTTCAGCTCGTCGACCGCCCCGTAGGCCTCGATCCGGGGATGGTTCTTCGGGACCCGGCTCATGTCCCCGAGGTGGGTCTCGCCCCCGTCGCCGAGCTTGGTGTAGATGCGCGTGAGGTTGACGGTCATCCGCCGAGTCTAAGGGTCCGGCCGGGGCAGTAGGATCCCCCGGGAAATCGGTCGGTGGTGAGGGAAGTCCGGTGCGATCCCGGCGCGGACCCGCCACTGTGAACGGAGAGCCGCGCCCGCTGCCGGCGTCTCTCCGCAAGCCAGGAGACCCACCCCGACCATAAGCCGAATAGCCCTCGTGGAAAGGGGTGGCTGCATGCGTACGTTCCTCCCGCGTTCCGTCCTCGGAGCGCTCCTCATCTCCCTCATGGTCGGTGCCGGTGCCGTCGCCCAGGCCGCCCCGACGCCCGGGCCGGTGACCGTCCGCGTCGAGGGCTCGAACGCGACGCTGATCCCCCCGACCCTGGTCGGCACCCAGCCGGGGACCGTCACGCCGATCAACGATCCGACCCACTCCTGCCCGGGCACCAGCGCGATGCGGGCGCTCGACCTCGCCACCCTCGTCCACGCGACCAGCTGGTCGGGGACGTTCTTCAGCTTCGGCGACTACTTCGTCACGACGATCGCCGGCGAGCAGCACGGGGTGGCCCCGGGCGACGGGAGCTACTGGAGCTTCTGGTACGACCACGCCCCGGCCCAGGTCGGGATCTGCACCCAGCAGCTCAACCCCAACGACGAGATCCTCTTCTTCCCCGACTGCTTCGGGACCTGCCCGGCCGGCTTCGTATCTCCCGACGTCCTCGGCATGACCGCCCCGACCGTCGCCCAGAGGGGGGACCCGACCCCGGTCAGCGTGATCTCCTACGCCAACGCCGACGGCAGGCAGTCCCCCGGCGCCGGGGACACCGTCTCCGGCGGCGGGGCGT
>JAXDHK010000201.1:0-4550 GCA_034664545.1 Solirubrobacteraceae bacterium | reverse complement strand
GCCTCCTCTGCTCGAGGCGCTCGGGCTGGCCGAGCTCGAGCACAACGCCCGCAACAACCGGATGCGGGCGATCGGCTAGAGCGAGCCGAGCGCGCTGAGCAGGTCGGCCCCGTGCTTCTCGACGAAGGCCGGCCCGATCCCGCGGATGGCCAGGAGCTCGTCGGTCGACCCCGGCCGCCGGCGGAGGATCTCCTCGAGGGTGGCGTTGGCCGCCACGGTGTAGGCCGGCTTGCCCTCGGCCCGGGCGTAGCGCCAGCGCTTGAGCGCCTCGAACTCGCCCTCGTCGACCGGGGGTCCGGCCGGCCTGGGGGCCGCGCCCGGCGTCCGGGACGACCCGCCTGCGGCCCGCCCCCGAGTCGTGCGGCTGGCCGCCTCGACGTCGATCCAGTCGATCGGCGAGCAGACGTCGCAGCAGCGACCGTCGGGTGCGGTCGGGGTGTCGTCGCCGAAGTGGTCGAGAAGCTGGCGGCGGCGGCAGACGTCCTGGCTGTCGGCGAAGCGCTTGAGCGCCTGGTAGGCGGTCCACCGGCGGTTGGTCGCCTCCCGGCAGACCGAACGGGCGGCGTACTCGTCCAGGCGCCCGGTGATCGTCGCCGCCAGGCGCCCGCCCGGGGCCGGGGCCAGGGCGATCGTCCCGGCCCGCTCGGCCACGGCCAGGGCGATCCGGTCGCGGTCGTCCTGACCGCGGGGGTCGATCAGGGCGACCCCGTCCCGGGCCTCCCGGCGGAGGCGCTCGACCACCCCCTTGACGTCGGCCACCGTCATCTCCGAGCTCTTGATGAACTGGATCAGCCGGCCGAGGTCCCCCCGCATGGCCAGGAGCACCGCCCGGGCGGGAGCCCCGTCGCGGCCGGCCCGCCCGGCCTCCTGGTAGTAGCCCTCGACGCTCGACGGGAGGGCCCAGTGCCAGACGCTCCGGATGTCGTCCTTGTCGATTCCCTGACCGAAGGCGTTGGTCGCCACGACGACGTCGACCGTCCCGGCCATGAACTCGTCCTGGCTGCGGTTGCGGGCCGCCCCGTCCATCCCGGCGTGGTAGGGCGCCGCCGGAATCCCGGCTCCGGCCAGGAGCGCGGCGACCTGCTCGGTGTCCTTGCGCGTCCCGCAGTAGACGATCGCCGGACGGTTCCCCGGATCCGAGAGCCCGGCGAGGAGGATGCCCCGCTTGCGGGCGACCGCCCCGTCCCCGGCCAGGGCGATCACGTCGAAGCTGATGTTCGGCCGGTCGAACCCCCGGCGGACGAGGAGCGGGTCGCGCAGGCCGAGTCGTCCGGCGATCTCGGCGGCCACCCGGGGCGTGGCCGTCGCCGTGCACGCCATCACCGGCGGCTGACCGAGGAGCTCGATCACCGGGCGCAGGCGGAGGTAGTCGGGGCGGAAGTCGTGCCCCCACTCGCTCACGCAGTGCGCCTCGTCGACGACGAAGAGGGCGATGTCCCGGGTCAGGAGCGCCGCCCGGAGCGCCCGGCTGGCGAAGCGCTCGGGGGCGCAGAAGACGATCTGGGCGCGCCCGGACCGGACCTCGTCGAGCGCGGCCCGGTTGTGCTCGGGGCCGAGGTTCGAGGCGAGCATGACCGACCGGTGGCCGGCGTCGACCAGCCGCCGGTGCTGGTCGGCGATCAGGGCGATCAGGGGGCTGACGACCACGGTCAGGGCGTCCGAGGCCAGGGCCGGGAGCTGGTAGCAGAGGCTCTTCCCCCCGCCGGTCGGCATCACCACGAGGCTGTCGCGCCCGTCGAGGGCGGCCTGGACGGCCTCCCGCTGGCTCGGGCGGAACTCGTCGAGGCCCATCAGGGCGAGCAGGTCCTCGGGCGTCCGGTCCGAGTGGATCCCCGAGCGGCGGGGGCGGGCCCGCTCGACGGCCTCGGCCGCCTCCCGGGCGACCTCGCCGGCGAAGTCGTAGCCCTCGTAGGGATCCTCGTCGGCCCCGAGGCCCTCCTGGGCGGCCAGCCAGGCCGCCTCCTCCTCGTCGACCGGTCGGCCGGCCGCTTCGAGGCCCGGGAGGCGGACGGGCGCGGCGGCGGCAGCGACGTGCCGGCCGATCGGCCCGATCAACTCACGCTCGCTGGCCGTGAGCCCGGGCGTCGCCCGGCGGGCCCGCTCGATCTGCCCGGCGGCGAGGGCGGCCAGGACATCGCTGAGCCCGTCGGACCGGGACCCCGGGGTGGCGAGGTGGCGCCCGAGGTCGGCGAGGAGGGCCCGGTCGCCGGGCGCCACGGCGCCCCACGCCCGGCGGGCCTCGGCGAGGCCCGCCGGGTCGCCGGCGGCGGCCCGGGCGAAGGCGGCAAGGATCGACTCCACGGACTCACGGTAGCGACCGGTCCGGCTCGCGCGAATCGAAGCTCCGGTTGCCAAACGCGGCTAAGTATCAGATACTTTCCTGCTATGCGCTTCCGCGATCGCCCCCTCCTGGTCGACGGCCTCGACGCCGGCCTCTACCTCGAGCGCCCCGAGCTCGAGCACCGGCTGGTCGAGGCGCTCGGGCGGGGCGGCAACGTGCTCCTGCTCGGGGAGGCCGGATCCGGCAAGAGCACACTCCTGCGCCGGGTGGCGGGCATGCTCGCCCGGTCGGATCGCCCGGCGGTCAGCGTGAACGCCAGTCTGGCCGACGACGCCGCCGGTCTGCTCGAGCTCGTTCGCTGGGCCTTGGCCGATTCGGGGGGAGCCGGAGCCGGACCGGCGGACGGGGGCGGGGCCGGGGCCGGGGCCGGGGCCGGGCTGCTGCGGGCGGTCCGGAGCCTGCCCCGCGACCCGCCGGCGGTGATCCTGGTTGACGGCCTGATCGACCCCGAGGTCGCCTACGACGTGTTCGGCCGGCTCCGCGACGAGCTATGGGGCCTCGACCACGCCTGGGCGATCGCCGTCCGCCCCCGGGACTCGGCCGCCCTGCGCAAGCCCCCGGCCGACGCCTTCTGGGGCACGATCGTCGAGATCCCGCCCCTCGACGCAGGCGAGGTCGCCCGCCTCCTGCGCCTCGGCCTCGACCCCGACGAGCTCGGCCGGGTCGAGGCCGACCCGGTCCGGCGGCCGGCCGCGGACGCTCATCCCCGCCAGGTCATCCGCGCCGCCCGGGCGGCGCTCGACCCGGGTGGCGAGGCGGGTCCGGCCGCGGCCCGAGAACAGCTCGAGCGGGCGGCCGGGCTCGGGCGCAGCGAGGCGCTGGCCGCCGCCGAGCTCCGGGACCTCGGGCGCCCGGTGAGCGCCCACGACCCCGACCTGCTCGAGCGGCTGTCCTGGTCGCGCCCCTACGCCCAGCGGGTCCTCTCGAACCTCGAGGAGCACGGCGTGGTGCGCTCGATCCCGGATCGGAGCGACCGCCCCGGACGGCCGCGCAAGCTCTACGAGCTCAATCCGACCCCGGCCCCGCCCCGATGAGCCTCGACCCGATCGTGGCCGGCCGGACGTTCGACGACGCGACGAGCGACACACGGCGCACCGAGGTCTACGTCGGCTCCGGCGAGCTCGGACTCCCACCCGGGGCCGAGCGCCCCGAGGTCGACCTGATGCAGGCGCTGATCGCCATCCCGCCCCCCCGGCGCGTGCACGTCGTCGGTCCGAGCGGGGCCGGGAAGACGAGCCTGATCCTCCGCGTAGTGGCCGATCTCGCCCGCCGGGAGCTCGAGATCCACCACGAGGTCCTGATCCTCCGCGTCGGCGACCGGCCCGAGCGTCTCGAGAGCCCGGAGTCGGTGATGAAGATGGTGCTGGAGACGATCGCCGTCGAGGGTCACCGGTTCTCCAACGTCGATGTCGGCGTGCTCCAAGCCGCCGCGGCCGACCAGCGCGTCCGCGAGGGGGCCCAGACCGAGCACCGGGGCGGGCTGACGGCACCGCTCGTCAGCTACTCGGCCGCCGTCCGCGAGGCCTACGAGACCGCCGAGTTCGGCCAGAACGCCGCCCAGGTTCGTCACGACCTCGAGGACGTGCTCGCCGCGGTGGCCGGCGCCGGCTACCGTCCGGTACTGGTCATCGACGACACCGAGAAGTTCGTCGGTCCGGGCCCCGACGGCCAGCTCGACGCGGTCGCGGTCGAGCACCTCTACCACCACGGCGTCCGGGTCCTCGGGGAGCTGGCGGTCGACCTCGTCGTGGCCATGCATCCGCGCTTCGAGCAGGTCCCCCGCGTGGTCGAGGTGATCGAGCGCCTGGCCATGGGCCGCATCGGCGTCGCCGAGCTCCCCGCCGATGCCGACGCCCCGGCCCTGGCCCGGATCCTCGAGCGCCGCCTCGAACGCGACGGCATCCACGCCAGGCTCGACGAGGTCATCGAGTCGGCCGCGGTCGAGGAGCTCCAGGTGCTCTACCACGAGCGCGATCGCGACCTGCGCTCGGTCCTGAAGCTGGCCCACGCCGCCGCCGGTCACGCGCTCAACCGGGGCGCGCCGGCCATCGCCCCGCGCGACGTCCGGGCGGTCGTCGCCAGGCGGGGTTGAGCTCGACGGATCGTCCAACCCCCGGGCAGTGAGCATCGGGCAGCCTCGGTGTCCTTTCCGTCGCGGCCCGTTCGTCTCATGATCGACCGGATCGAAAAACAAGTCGAGGAGGCCAGA
>JAXDHK010000200.1:0-11471 GCA_034664545.1 Solirubrobacteraceae bacterium | reverse complement strand
CCCGCCGCCGGCCCCGCCGGTCCCGGGCCGGGCTCCTCGCCCGCCGCCGGCCCCGGCCCCGGTCCCGGGCCCGGGCCGGGCTCCTCTGCCGCCGCCGGCCCCGCCGGTCCCGGGCCGGGCTCCTCTCCCGCCGCCGGCCCCGCCGGTCCCGGGCCGGGCTCCTCCCCCGCCGCCGGCCGCGCCGGTCCCGGTCCCGGGCCGGGCTTCTCTGCCGCCGCCGGCCCCGCCACCGGTCCCGGGCCCGGTCGGATCGACGCCCGAGACGGACGCCGCCGGGCCCGAGCCGCCGCCGCGCTCGGCGGAGACCGACCTCCAACGCACCGCCCGGCTGATCGCGCTGCCGATGGCCGTGGCCGGCAGGTCCCGGGAGGAGGTCGAGCGTCACCTGCGCCAGTCGCTCGGCCTGTCCGACCCGGCCCCGGTGCTCGATCGGGTGTTCGGGGACCCGGCGGACCTCGGGGGCAGCCGGGCGAAGCGCCGGGCCGGACGCTGAGCCGCCCCCACTGGACCGCGAGGCCAACACGGCTCCACCGTCCGGATTCGGAACCCAGAGTACCGTGTGCTCGATGCCCGACTTGGGAGCGACCCGGCACGCGGGCGACGAAGGGGCCACGACGGCGACGATTCGCATCGTCGTCGCCGACGATCACCCGGTCGTCCGCCGGGGACTTCGCCTCATCCTCGACGCCGAGCCGGACCTCGAGGTCGTGGCCGACGCCGGCAACGTCGACGACGCCCGCCGGTACGTCCGGGGTCACCACCCGAACGTGCTGGTGCTCGACCTCAACATGCCCGGGGGCTCGAGCCTCGAGGCGATTCCCGGGATGCGCGCGGAGTTCCCGGAGACGGGGATCGTCGTGCTGACCATGGAGCAGGAGACGACCTACGCGCGTCAGGCGCTCGCCGCCGGGGCCATCGGCTACGTGCTCAAGCAGGCCCCTCAGGTCGAGCTCGTCGAGGCGGTGCGCCTCGCGGCGGGCGGGGAGTCCTACCTCGACCCGCGGCTCGGCGCCCGCCTGGCGACCGAGCCTCCGCCGGGCCCGCCCGACAACCTCTCGCTGCGCGAGGTCGACGTCCTGCGCCTGATCGCCCTGGGTCACACGAACACCGAGATCGCCGTCCAGCTCTACATCTCGGTGCGAACGGTCGAGACCCACCGGACGCACATCCAGCAGAAGCTGCTCCTGTCGACACGACCCGAGCTCGTTCGCTATGCGCTCGACCGCAAGCTCGTGGACACATGAGTCATCCGGCCGACCTAAAGGGCTCGTCCCCGTGAACCGACGTCTATGTCATGTCCACCATCTCCGCGGTGCCCGGTCGCGGCGACCGCGAGGCTGAACCGCCAGTGGCGCCCACTGAGGCCGTCCGCCCCGTGGCCAGGCGGGCCGGTGACCCGGGACGTCCCCGGCCGGGGCGTCCGCGGGTGCTCGTGGTCGACGACGACCCGCTCGTCCTGGCCGTGACCGCCCGGGTCCTCTCGAACAAGGGCTTTCCGTGCGGGACGGTCCAGCACGGGGGTGACGCGGTGGCGCGGGCGGTGGACTTCGGGGCGGACGTGGTCCTGCTCGACGTCCACATGCGGCCGGTCTCGGGTCGGGCCGTCCTGCGCTCGATGCGCGCCGACCACCGGACCGCGCTCGTCCCGGTGATCTGCGTCACCGGGGACCGGGACCCGGCGACCCTGGTGGCTCTGCTCGGGGCCGGGGCCGACGACTTCATCGGGAAGCCGTTCAACGTCGAGGAGCTCGAGGCGCGCATCCTCGTCGCCGTGCGCCGCCGGGATGTCCTGTTGAGCGTGAATCCGCTGACCGGCCTCCCGGGGAACCTGGTTCTCGTCGCTGCCATCGAGCAGCGGCTGGCCGAGGGCGACGGGTTCGCGCTCCTCCACGTCGACATCGACCGGTTCAAGGCGTACAACGACCAGCACGGCTTCGTCGTGGGTGACGAGGTGATCGCCATGCTCGGCCGGATCCTCTCGCGGACGGTCGACGAGCTCGAGGACCGCACGTGCCTGGTGGCCCACATCGGCGGCGACGACTTCGCCATCCTCTCCCCCCCCGAGCACGCCGAAGCCACGGCTCGCGCCATCCTGACCGCTTTCGATCGGGCGGCGGTCGAGCTCTCCCCCCGACCGGGCGCCGAATCCGCCGCTCCGGGCCCGAATCCGCCGCTTTCGCTGTCGATCGGCATCGCGACCACCCGCCACCGGAAGTTCGCCTCCTCGGCGGCCATGGCCGAGGCGGCGGTCGAGTCGAAGGCCGTCGTCAAGGGCATGGCGGGGTCCGGCTTCGCCGTCGACCGCCGCCGCGGCTGACCCGACACGGAGGTAGGCTGGGATGATCGATGAACCCGCCAGGCCCTTCGGGCTCGACCAGCTCGAGGCGATCCTCGACCGGCCGCTGTCGCCCGGACTCGTCCGGGCGTCCTGCCCGCCGGTCGTCGATCCCTCCTGCCTGCGCAACCTCGGCCTCGACGGCGGCGGACCGGCCCGGGAGATCGTCGAGATCTTCGGGACCGACGCCGCCCTCCGTCTCGCGGCCATGCGCGCGGCCCTCGGCCGGGACGCCGGCCAGGACATCGCCGACGCGGCCCACGCCCTCCGGGGAGGCAGCGCGATGATCGGGGCAACGCGAGTCGAGCGGATCTGCGCCGAGATCGAGCGCAACTGCGTCCCGGTGAATCCGCCGGTGCTCGGGCCGCTGCTCGACCGCCTCGACGAGGCGCTGGCCGAGACCGCGGCGGCGTTCGGGGCGATGCTCGCCGAGCACTGACCGGCGAGCCGACCCGGGCGGCCGACCGGCCGCGAGCCACGGCGGACTCGGCCACCGATTCCCGCGGGTGCCCTTACCATGGCCGGCGTGAGCCCGACGCCGGATCCCCCGAGCGGAATCGTCCTGCTCTGCTACGACGGCTCCGGGGAGGCCGAGGCCGCGATCCGACGGGCGGCGGAGCTCCTGGCCGGGCGCGAGGCCCTGGTGCTCGTGGTCTGGACCCCGGCCGTCGACCTGCGCTCGCTCGATCCGGTCAGCGATGCGGTCGGCCGGGCGAGCGGGCTCTACGAGGACTGGGACCGGATCGCCCGGGACGTGGCGGCCCGGCACGCCGAGGCCGGGTGCGCGATCGCCGTGGCCGCCGGCTTCCGGGCCCGACCGCTGACCGCCTCGGGCAAGCCCGGTCCGGCGATCCTCCGGGCCGGCGACGAGCACGACGCCGGGGTCATCGTGCTCGGAGCCGGAGGGCCCGCCGGGGGGATCGGCGGCCTGATCGGCGGGGGCGTCGGCGCCCGGGTCGCCCAACGGGCCCGGCGCCCGGTCCTGATCGTCCCCTCCGAGGACGCCCCGCCCCCCGCCGAGGCCTAGGCGGTCAGCCGCCGAGCGCCTCCCGGAGCGCGGCCACCTCCCGCTCGAGGCGGCCCACCCGGTCCTCGTCGCGTAGCTCGGCGACCGCTCGCTCGAGTCGGCCGACGCGCGCTTCGAGCGCGGTCAGGGCAGGCGGCCCGGACCCGGGCATGGCGACGGGCCGGACGCCCGGCCCGGCGACTCGGTCCTCGCGCCTGGCCTCGTCGGACGGGTCCGGCCCCGGCTCCGGCTCCCGCGCCCGAACCCTCTCGCCACTGGCGTCCACCCCAACCTCGGCGTCCTCGCCGAGGAGCTCCCGGTAGCGCTCCTCCTTCTGTCCGGGCCGGCGCCCGAGCCGGGCGACCAGGTTCCGGTCGATCAGCCGGTCGAGCGTGGCCCCGACCGCCCCGAGGTCCGGGAACCCGTGCAGCCGGTCGGCGCGCTGCTTGAGCTCGCCCGGGGTCTGGGGGCCCCGGAGCATCAGGACGCACATGATCGCCTGCTCGTCGCGCCCCATCGGGAGGGCCTCGTCGAGCAGGTGGCGGTACTTCGGCGCCCGGCTCCCGGCCCCGCTGGCCAGGCGGGTGAAGCGCCGGCGGCCGAGCCGGTGGAGGGCGTCCCGGATCGTGGCCTCGTCGTAGTCGACGACCGGGTCCCGGTTGGTCGCCTGGTTGCAGGCCAGCCGGAGGGCGTTCAGGCTGAGGGGATAGGCGTCGGGGGTGGTGCGCTGCTTCTCGAGCAGGCACCCGAGCACCCGGATCTCCGCCGGCTCGAGGTCCACGCGCCCCAGCCTAAGGGGTCGCCGGGGCCGCCGGGGCGGGTCAGGCCATCGGGAGCGACATGCCGACCGGAGCCGGGGAGTCCCCGATCACCGGGGGGGCGGCCGGGGCCATGGCGACGAGGCCGCGCGCGGCGTGGCGGATGGCCTGGGCGGCCGGATCGTCGGGGTCGGAGAGGACGAGGGGGACCCCGGCGTCGGCCTGCTCGCGCAGGGCCATGGTCAGGGGGACCTTCCCGAGGAGGGGGACGTCGAGCTCGTCGGCCAGCTCCTGACCCCCGCCCTCCCCGAAGATCGGGAACCGCTCGCCCCCGGGGGTGACGAAGCCCGCCATGTTCTCGATCACCCCGGAGATCTCCAGCGAGACCTTGTGGGCCATCTCGGCCGCCCGCCGGGCCACCCGCTGGGCCGCCGGCTGGGGCGTGGTCACGATCACGAAGCTCGCCTGGGGGAGGAGCTGGGCCAGCGTCATCGAGACGTCCCCGGTGCCCGGGGGGAGGTCGATCAGGAGATAGTCGAGCTCGCCCCAGGCCACGTCGTCGAGGAACTGGGTCAGGGCCTTGTGGAGCATCGGGCCCCGCCAGACGACCGCGGCGTCCTCCTCGACGAAGAACCCGATCGACATCACGCTGATCCCGTGGGCGCTCAGGGGCATGATCTTCCGCTCGGCCGAGACGGCCGGGCGCTCGGCTCCGAGGCCGAGCATCCGGGGGACCGAGTAGCCCCAGACGTCGGCGTCGAGCACGCCGACCCGCCGGCCCTCGGACCGGAGCGCGGCGGCGAGGTTGACGGTCAGCGTCGACTTGCCCACCCCGCCCTTGCCCGACCCGACGCAGACGACGTTGGCCACCTGGGCGAGCGCCCCCTTCGGGAGGGAGGCCCGGCCGAGCTTGCGCTGGAGCTCGGTCTTCTGGGCGTCGTCGAGGACGTCGAAGCCGACGTTGACCCCGGTGACCCCGGGGAGGCCCTGGACGGCCTCGCGGACCGAGGTCTGGAAGTGGCCGCGGATGGGGCACCCGGCCGTGGTCAGGGAGACGACGACGTCGACCGCCCCGGTCGGGTGGGGGACGATCGACCGGACCATGTCGAGCTCGACGATCGACCGGCGGAGCTCCGGGTCGATCACGACCTCGAGGGCCCGGCGGATCTCCTCGACGCTGGCCATCCCGACCGATTCTACCGGGGCCGCGCCCCGGGCCTCGAACCGACGGCGGGGTTAAACACCACCGGGGCGCCGCAGATCGCGACGCCCCGGAGGCTGAGGGAGGAGAGGGTGCTACTTCTGCCAGCGAGGTATGGGCCGGCAGACTCTCCCGCTACCGGTCTCTCCGAGCCGGGCGGGGGAAGGGTTCAGGCGATCGACTTGACCGTCTCCTGCACCTTGGAGGCGACGGTCTGGATCTGGGAGGAGACGTCGTCGACCCGGCCGGTGACCGTCTTGGTCGCCTTCTCCCGGCGCCGGTCGAGCTCGGTCACGCGCTTCTCGACGGTCGCCCGCCGGCGGCTGACCTCCCGCTCGGCCCGGGTCCGGGCCTTGCGCGCCTCCCGCTCGAGGCGGTCGCGCACCCCGATGCCCCGGCGCTCGAAGCGCTTGAGCTGGGCCTCGGTCTTCTTGCGGGTCGAGTAGGTGTCGAGCACCTCCTCGACGATCTCGACCACCCGGTCCCGGGCGGCCAGGGCGGCCCCGACCGGGACGAGCACGGCGCGCTCGGCGTAGGTGCCGACGAGGGCGGCGCCCGACTTGGCCTCGGTCACCGTGGCCTTGGCCGCCCGGCTCCGGGCCTTGCCGGCGACCGTGGCGTTGCGCTTGGCCGTCGTCTTCTGGGTGCTGGCCCGCTGGGCCGTCGCCGGCTGCGAGCGGGTGCTGGCCGGCTTGCGGGCGGCGCTCGCCGGCTTGCGGGCGGAAGTCGTCTTCTTGGCGGCCGCCGCGGGCTTGGCCGGCGCGGACTTGGGGGGGGTGGAAACTCCGGGGGATGCCATCTGCGGAACTCCTCGCATCGAGGACTGGGGGTCTGTTCTCTTGTGTTCGTATGCAGGGTAGCATCGAACACCTGTTTGTAACCTGACCGCGCAGATTTGTTACACCCGGTCCATCCGGCCCCGGAATTTGGCTACGGGCAGCGGCGCGGGGCGGCTAGGCGGTGACGACGGGAACAGCCGTTCGTGCCATCCAGGCCACGGGATCGGCCAGCTCGGCCAGGGTCGGGAGGGCCTTCGGGGCGGTCCAGACCCGGTTGAGGGCCCCGAGGCCGCCGAGCTCGACCACCCGGTCGACGAAGCGCTTCCCGTCGCGGTACTGGCGCATCTTGAGCTCGAGCCCGAGCAGGCGCTCGAACAGCCGCATCAGCGGCGGCCGGTTCTCCCGGCGGCGCTCGAGGGCGGCCCGGAGCTCCTCCTGGGAGGTGAGCACCTCGGCCCCGACGGCGTCCATCACGTGCTCGGCGTGGCCCTCGATGACGGCCATCGTGGCCTGGAGGCGGTCGATCACCGCCCGGCGGTCCTCGCCCATGACGAGGGTGACGAGGTCCCCGGACCGGATCGTCTCGATCAGCTGGCGGATGTCCCCGCCCTTGGGGAGGTTGAGGAGGCCCCGGGTGTCGACCTGGACGTCGAGGCTCCCGAGCAGCTCCCGGAGCATCCCCCCGAGGTGGTCGCGCAGCCAGGGCACCGAGCTGAACTGGACCCCGTGGGTGACCTCGTGGAAGGCGACCCACCGGAGGAGCTCCTCCCGGTCGGCGTCGAGCTTCCCGGCCGACTCGATCAGGTTCGGGGCGACGAACAGGAGCCGGGGGGCCACGCTGGCATCGAGCAGGGCGAGGTCGTACTGGCCGAGGACCCGCTGGGCGAGGTAGCCGGTCAGGGCCCCGACCTGGGCGGCGAGGACGACGCCGGTGGCGACCCGCAACGGGGCGGCCAGGGGCCCGAAGCCCTCGGCGACCTTGCCGGTGATCGGGTCGAGCATCGGGCGCATCGTCTTCAGGTTGGCGGCGATCCACTCCCGCCGGGAGACGGCCTCGGGCGCCGGGAGCGGGGTGTCCGCGGTCATGCCCGTGTAGCCCCGGACCCGGTCCTCGGAGTCGCGGGTGATCTCGACGAGATCGCCGGGGAGGGCCTGGTCGGATTCGGATGCGCCGCCGACGAAGCCGGCCACCCGCTCTGCGGTTCGCCAATCGATCATGTAGAGGATGATGGCACCCGGGCCAGGTCGGCCAGGGCACCCGGGCTCCGGGCGGCGACGACCGGGGAGTGGGGGGCCAGGTCGAGCGGGGCCCCGAGGGGGTCCTCGTAGGCCGGGAAGGCGACGAGCCCGCCGGCCTCGCGGACGATCAGCTGGGCCGCGGCGGCGTCGACCGACCGGGTCCGCCAGAGCGTCACCATCCCGTCGACCCGCCCGCCGGCGACCTGGCAGAGGGCGATCGCGATCGAGCCCATCGCCCGGAGGCGGTGGGTCAGGCCGAGCATCCGGGGGGCGCAGTCGGCCACCCACCTCGGGTCGGCCGATTCGATCGCCACGATCTCGAGCGCCCCGTCCGCCGCCCGGCGCTCGGCCTGCCCCGGATCGAGCGGCCGGTCGTCGAGCCGGGCTCCGGCCCCCCGCCGGGCCGTCCACTCGTCCCGGGCCCCGAAGTCGTAGACGTAGCCGAAGTAGACGTCGGCCATGGTCGGGCCGTCGGCGACGGCGATCGACAGGCTGAAGTGGGTCATCCCCCGCTTGGCGTTGAGCGACCCGTCGATCGGATCGATCACCACGAGGGGGAGGGGGGCCCCGTAGTCGACCGTCCCCCGCTCCTCGGAGACCGCGGTGAACCGGTGCCCGGCGGCGTGCATCGCGTCGAGTGCGTCGAACACGAGCTGCTCGGCCGCCCGGTCGATCACCAGGGCCTGGTCCCCGCCCTCGCCCCGGCCGGTCTCGACCGCCCGGTGGGCGGTGGTCGGGTGGGCGGCGAGCATCTCCTTCATCCCGGCCGTGATCTCCCGGCAGGCGCCCAGCCAGTCCGGCGCGCGCGCCTCCTCGGAACCCTCCATTGCGGTCATATCCTAGGGGCGTGGAAGCCCCGGCATCCGGATGGCCGCTGGCCGGCCTGAGCGACGCCCAGCGGGAGGCGGTCCGCCATCGCGGGCCGGCCCTCGTGGTGGCCGGGGGCCACGGGTCCGGGAGGACCGAGGTGCTCGTCCGGCGGCTCGTCTGGCTCACCGGGGAGGGGGCCCCTCCGGCGGGGATCCTCCTCCTGACCCACGGGGAGCGCCTGGCCGCCGCCCTGCGGACCCGGGCCGAGGCCGCCCTCCGGGGGCCCCACGAGGAGGCCGCCGTCCACAGCGTCCACGGCTTCTGCGCCCGCCTCCTGGCCGACGAGGCGCTCGAGGCCGGCCTCGACCCGTTCGCGGTGGCCGCGACCGGAGCCGACCGCCTGGCCATGCTGCTCGACCGGGTCGACGAGCTCGCCCTCCGCCACCACGACTTCCGGGGGAGGCCGGCCGCCCTGCTCGGGAGCTTCGTCCGGCGGATCGACCGCCTCAAGGACGACCTGGTCGACGCCGGCCGGTTCGCCGCCTGGGCCGCCGGGCAGGACGCCCCCCGGGAGCGGGAGTTCGCCGAGATCTTCCTGGCCCACGACCGGATGCTGGCCGAGCGGGACGCCCTCGACCTCGGCGACCTCCTCCTCCACTCGACCCGCCTCCTCGGGGGCGATCCGGCGGCGGCCGGGCGGGTGGCCCGGCGGTGGCCGGTCCTCCTGGTCGACGACTGGGAGAGCCTGTCCTTCGGCGAGCGGGAGGTCGTCCTGCGCCTCGGGCGGGCCGGGTCGACGGTGACGGTGGCGGCCGGGGCGGGGCCGGCCGTGGCCGGGGCGGCGGTGATCGCCCTGGGGGGGAGCCTGCGCTGTCCGCCGGCGGTCGAGCGCGCGGCCCGGGCGGTGGGGGGCGAGGTGGGTGATGCTTGGGGAGCGGGCCCGCCAGGTCGGCCAGGCGACGCCGGGGAGGTCCGGTTCTGGCGGGCGGTCAACGAGCGGACCCAGGCCCAGAGCGTGGCGGCCGAGCTCGAGCGGCTGATCGGGCGCGAGCAGGTCGCGCCCGAGCGCCTGGCGGTGATCGTCGGGTCGGTGTCCGACGAGGGCCAGGCGGTCGCCGTGGCCCTGGCCGAGCGGGCCGTGCCCTACCGGGTGATCGGGTCCGACGCCTTCTTCCAGCGGGTCGAGATCCGGGACGTCCTGGCCTGGCTGCGCCTCCTCGTCGACCCCCGGGACGCCGGGGCGGTCGTCCGGGCCCTGGCCCGGCCGCCGGTCGAGCTGAACTCGGTCGACGTCGCCCGGTGCGTCCAGATCGCCCGGCGGCGGAAGCTCGACATGGTGGCGGCCCTCGTCGCCGCGACCGAGTCCCCCCAGGTCCCCCCGGAGGCCCGGGAGCGGATCGCCGGGTTCCTGCGCCTCTACCGGTCGGCGGCCACGGCGCTCGACGCGACGCGCCCGGACATGTTCGTCCACCGCCTGATCGACCGGATCGGCCTCCGCCGCCAGCAGCTCTTCTCGGCCCGGGCCGACGTGGTCGAGCGCCTGGTCAACCTGGCCAAGCTCGGCGAGCTCGCGGCCTCCTACGCCCGGCGGGCCCCCCAGTCGACGCCCCGGGAGTTCGCCCGGTACATCGCGGCCGTGGCCGAGGCCGGCCTGGGCGAGGAGGAGGCGGCGGGGGCCGCGGCGCCCCGGGCGGTCTCGGTCCTCGGGATGGAGGCGGCCGGGGGGCTCGAGTTCGACCACGTCTTCGTCGTCGGGCTCCACGCCGGGCGGATGCCCGGGGTCGGGGGGGAGGAGGCCCTCCCGGCGGTCCCCGACGAGCTGGCGGCCGAGCCGCCCCGGGCCGGCGACCACCTGGCCGCCCGGCGAGGACTGCTCCAGATGGCCATCACGAGGGCCCGGCGGGGCGTCGTCCTTGCCTACGCGGCCACCTCGGCGGCCGGGGCCGGGCAGTCCCCGTCGCCGTTCGTCGAGGCGGCCCGGGGGACGGTCGGGGGGGAGTGGGAGGACCGGGAGGAGGAGCTCTTCGGCCCGGCCGAGGCCCTCCACTCGACGTTTCAGGACCTCCGGGAGGAGCTGCTCGACAGCATCGGGCGGATCGGGGGCCGGCTCGGGGAGCTCCGCCTCGACACCGACCTCGACATCTCCCACGGGGCGGTCCGGTTCCTCGAGCTGGTCAAGCTCGCCGCCCTGCTCGAGCGCCCGGAGGGCCAGCCGATCGAGGAGGCCCTGGCCGACGTCAACTCCCGCCTGGCCCAGGCGGCGACCCCGCTCCAGCGGGAGATCTTCGAGACCTCGCCGCTCGACGACCTCCTGCTCGGGGCCGACCGGGTCCAGCGGGGCCGGGCGGCGGCCCGGGCGGCCCGGGAGGAGCCCTCGCTCGAGCCGTTCCTCCCCCGGCGGGGGTCCGGCCTCGTACTGTCGGCCTCGGACATCGAGACCTACCGGACCTGCCCCCTGAAGTACAAGTTCGCCCGGGTCCTCCGGATCCCCCAGGAGCCGACGCTCAACCAGCGCTTCGGGATCCTCGTCCACCAGGTCCTCGAGCGCTACCACGCGACGAGCGCCGGGGAGGCCGACGGGCTGATGGGCCTGCTCGACGCCGGGTGGCGGCGGGGGGGCTTCGGGGACTCAGACCAGGAGCGCCAGCTCCGGGAGAAGGCCCGGGTCGCCCTCCTGCGCTACCGGGACCGCCTCGACGAGGAGCCGGCCCGGCCCGAGTGGTTCGAGCGGTCGTTCGCCTTCGGCCTCGGGCCCCACCACATCCGGGGCCGGGTCGACCGGATCGACGCCCTCCCGGGCGGGGGCTACCGGCTGGTCGACTACAAGACCGGGGTCCCCCGGACGCCCGAGGACCTCCGGGAGGACATCCAGCTCGCCCTCTACGCGGTCGGGGCGCGCGAGGCCTGGAGGATCGAGGCGACCGAGCGCTCCTACTACTACGTGCTCGACGACGAGCGGGTCAGCGTCCCCGACGCCCCGGACGGGTCGGCCTGGATCCGGGACACGGTGCTCGAGGTCGGGGAGGGGATCCTCGCCCAGGGCTTCGAGCCGACCCCGTCGCTGGCCGCCTGCTCGTGGTGCGACTTCCGGATCGCCTGCCCGGCGGCCGAGCGGTAGGGGGCGGGGTCGGGGGGTCGGGGTGCCCGCGCGGGGGGGGACGGGCTAGGGTTGGGCGCCGCGCTGGCGCAGGAAGCGCTGGAACTCCCGGGCGAGGAGGTCGCCGGAGGGGATGTCCTGGGTCTCTGAGGGCTGGCTCTCGACGCTGCGCTCGAGCCGCTCGACGAAGGCCTGGACGTCGGGGTCGCTCTGGACGGCGAGCCCGACCTGGCGCTCGTAGTCGGT
>JAXDHK010000199.1:0-12195 GCA_034664545.1 Solirubrobacteraceae bacterium | reverse complement strand
TCCCGGCGGGCGAGCACGATCTTCTCGGCCGGGGTCGCCTCCGGGCGCTCGTAGGGGTTGAAGAGCTCCTCGTGGAGCTTCTCGCCCGGCCGGCGGCCGACCAGCTCGATGGCGATGTCGCGGTCGGGGTCGAGGCCCGAGAGCTCGATCATGTCCCGGGCGAGCTGAAGGATCGAGACCGGCTCGCCCATCTCGAGCACGAAGACCTCGCCCCCGGCGCCGAGCGACCCCGACCGGATGACGAGCTGGACCGCCTCGGGGATGGTCATGAAGTACCGGGTCATCCGCTCGTCGGTGACCGTGACCGGTCCGCCCTTGGCGATCTGCCGGCGGAAGATGGGTACGACGCTCCCCGACGAGCCGAGCACGTTGCCGAAGCGGACGGCCATGAACCGGGTCCGGACGAACCGCCGCTGGGCGGCCTCGATCGCGTACTCGGCCAGGGCCTTGGACGCCCCCATGACCGTCGCCGGGGTGACGGCCTTGTCGGTCGAGACCAGGACGAAGGCCCCGACCTGGGCCTGACCGGCGATCGTCGCCATGACCCGGGTGGCGATCGAGTTGTTGCGGATCGCCTCGACCGGGTTGGTCTCCATCAGGCCGACGTGCTTGTAGGCGGCGGCGTGGAAGACGGTGGTCGGCCGGTACTCGGCGAAGACCTCCCGCATCCGCTCCTCCTCCTTGCAGTCGGCGAGCACCCCGGCGAGCACCGACGGGTGGACGTGGCGCTCGTCCTCGAGCTCGCGGAGGATCGAGAAGAGGTTGTCCTCGGCGTGGTCGAGCGCGATCAGCCGGCGCGGTCCGACCCGGGCGATCTGGCGGCAGAGCTCGCCCCCGATCGACCCGCCGGCCCCGGTGACGAGCACCGTCTGACCCTCGAGGTAGGCCCCCACCCGGTCGAGCTCCATCCGGACCGGCTCGCGCCCGAGCACGTCCTCGACCCGGACCTCGCGCACCTGCCGGACCGGGTTCGACCCGCCCTGGAGGAGCTCGAACACGGTCGGGAGGGTCCGGACCGGGATGCCGCGCTCCCGGCAGGCCCGGACGACCAGCTTGCGCAGGCTCCCCGGGGCCGACGGGATGGCGATGATGACCTCGCCGGGCTCGGCCTCGTCGAGGATCCGGGGAAGGTCCTCGGTCGTCCCCCGGACCCGGACGCCGTCGATGCGCAGGCCGCGCTTGGCCATGTCGTCGTCGACGAAGCCGACCGGCCGCAGCCCGAGCTCGGCGTTGCGCAGCATCTCCCGCACCACGAGCCGCCCCCCGTCCCCGGCGCCTACGACCAGCACCTCCCGGGCGTCCTTGCGCGAGCGCAGGCCCCAGACCGGCCGGTCGTGGACGCTCCGGGCCAGCAGACGGGCGGTCCCGAGGAAGGAGAGCGCCAGCAGCAGGTACATCGCGCTCACCCCGTTGGGCAGGCCGACCGTGGCCCCCCGGGCGTTCTGGACCGGGCGGACGATGGCCACGGCGCCGATCAGGACGATCGTCGCCACGACCACGGCCCGCAGCAGGGTCTGGAAGTCCCGCTGGCCGACGTAGCGCCACCGCCGCTGGTAGACCCGGGAGATCGCCAGCACGACGAGCGTCCCGGCGACGACCCACGGCCAGGTCCGGGTGTAGAGGTGGGCGTAGCTGACCGGCGCGCCGTTGTCGAAGCGCAGCTGGAAGGCGAGGTAGTACGCGAGTGCGACCAGCGCCCCGTCCACCGCGACCTGGGGAAGCGAGTGGCGGTGCAGCGGGAGGGCCGCCGAACGAAGGCGTCGGCGCATCCGCGCCATTGTAGGGCGAGGGTCCCCGGAAGGCGCTGTCCGGGCTCGTCAGCCGATGCGCCCGCGCCGGCGGCGGCCCCTCCGGCGATCGCCGGACCCAGGGATCAAGCCCCTCGCGCTCACCGGAGCGGGGCGCAGAGCATCTCCACGAGCAGCCCGGGGTCGCGACGAACCCGACCGCCGCGGCCCTCCGCGGCGGGCTCGCGCTTGCCCAGCTCGATCTCCTCGGCCCGTTCGAGGCGGCGCAGGCGCCCGTCGGCGATCAGGGCGGCGTCGACGGCGCCGAGCCGGCCCTCGAACGTCGTCCAGACCGGCGTGCCCAGGGCGACCGCCTCCCGGTTCATGGTCCCTCCGGCGCTGATCACCAGGTCGGCGAAGGCGATCAGCGACTGGGCGTCGATCGCATGGGCCGGGACGATCAGGCCCCCGGCCGCCTCGAGCTCGGCCCGCTGGGCGGCGATCCGGGGCAGGACCACGGCCTGGGACCCGCGCAGCCGGTCGAGCACCCGGCCGAAGAGGTCGTTCTCGAAGCGGTGGTAGAGCGACACGGCCGGGGGGGTGCGCACGACGAAGATCGGCTCGGTCGCGTCGAGGCCGAGGTCGTCGAGGACGCCCGGGTCGGGCTCGAAGTCGGCGAGGTAGTACTCCTCCTTGAGCCCGGCGTACCGCTGGAGCTTCCCCCGGGCCCCGTACCGGTCGAGGCGCTCCGGCGGGATCGCCTCGGGCACGACGACCGCACCGGCCAGCCGGCAGTTGACGCTGTGCTGGACGCTCGCCCACTCGTAGTCGAACATCGTCGAGCACGGGATCCCGAGCACGGCGGCCGCCACCGACACGTCGTTGGACCCATGGCCGAGGGCCAGGTCGAACCCCCGACCCCGGGCCCAGCGCGTCAGGGCCACCGACCGCCCGGCCAGCCCCCGGGCCTTGGCGGCCAGGCCCCCGCCCCGGTGGTGGCCGATCGGGGTGTGGTCGAGCCCCCACCGGTCGCACAGCTCGAGGGTCTGGGCGAAGTCCCGGGCCGTGACCGAGACCTCGTGCCCGGCGGCCCGCAGCCGCTCGACGATCGGTCGCAGGACGAGGACGTGCGGGCTGTTGGTCAGATCCACCCAAACCCGCATCCAGGCGCGAACGGTACCCTTCGGCGCCGATGCTGGCCTCGGTCACCGACTCCCTCGTCACCTTCGCCACCGACTTCATCCGGAGCGGCGGCCTCCCGGCCATCTTCGTCCTGATGACGCTCGAGAGCGCCTGCATCCCGATTCCCTCCGAGGCGACGATGCTCTTCGCCGGCTTCGCCGTCGCCGACGCCGCCGCCACCGGCGGCCACCACCTCACGCTCCTCGGGATCGTCGCCGCCGGCGTCCTCGGCAACCTCGTCGGGTCCTGGATCGCCTACGCCGTCGGCTACTTCGGACGGATCGAGCTGCTCGAGAAGCACGCCCGCAAGCTCCACATCAAACCCGCCCAGCTCGCCCGGGCCGACGCCTGGTTCGAGCGCTACGGGGACGTCTCGATCTTCTTCAGCCGGATGCTCCCCGTGATCCGGACGTTCATCTCCCTTCCGGCCGGGGTCGCCCGGATGCCCTTCTGGCGCTTCACCCTCCTCACCCTCCTCGGTTGCGTCCCCTGGGTGCTCGCCCTCGCCCTGATCGGCCAGGGGGTCCAGAGCAGGTGGATCGACTGGAAGGACAAGCTCGCCTACGTCGACTACCTGATCGTCGCCGCCGTCCTCCTCGGGATCGCCTACGCGATCGTCCAGTGGCGACGCAACCGGGCCGCCACCGCCTGACGGCGTGGCCCACCCCCTCCCGCTCGGCCAGGCGGTCGCCCTCGGCCTCCTCCACGGGCCGGCCGAGCTCCTCCCGATCTCCTCCTCCGGCCACATCACGCTGATCCCCTGGCTCGGCGGCTGGTCCTACGCCGAGCTCCCCCCCGCCCAGCGCAAGACCTTCGAGGTCGCGCTCCACGCCGGGACGGCCGCCGCCCTCCTGATCACCGAGCGCCGGGAGGTGGCCCGGGCCCTGGGCGAGCTCGACGCCCGCCGGGTGGCGCTCATCGCCCTCTCCTTCGCCCCGCCCGCCCTGGCCGGCTACACCCTCGAGCACCAGATCGAGCGCCGCCTCGGCACCCCCCCGACGATCGCCGCCGGCCTCCTCGCCGGCTCGGCGGCCATGGCCTTCGCCGATCTCCGGGGCGGGCGCTCCCGCCGCCGCGAGGATGCCGGCGCCCTCGACGGGCTCCTCCTCGGCCTCGCCCAGACCTCGGCCCTCATGCCCGGGGTCTCCCGCAACGGCGCGACGCTCGCCGTGGCCCGGGCCCGGGGCTTCGACCCGGCCGACGCCAACACGCTCTCCCGCCACTGCGCGCTCCCGATCATCCTCGGCGCCGTCGCGCTCCGGCTGCGCCCGGTGCTCGTCCGCCGGCTCCCCGGGGCCGCCGGCGGGGTCGGCGCCCCCGAGCCCGACCCCGCCTTCCGCCGCCGGCTGGCCGCCGGCGCCCTGGCCGCCTTCACCTCGACCCTCGGGTCCCGCTGGATCATCGACCAGGTCGAGCGCGACCGGTCGCTCCTGCCCTACGCCGCCTACCGGACGGCGCTCGCCGGGCTGGTGGTCCGGCGTCTGCGAAAGAATCAGGCCGATGGACGACGCCTACGCCGCGGCCGGGGTTGACACGACCGCGGCCGACCGCGGGGTCGAGGCGCTCGTCTCGGTGCTCCGGAGCATCGACACCGGCCGCCCGTCCCGGGTCGTGGTCGGGGCCGGCCACTACGCGACCGTGCTCGAGGTGGCCCCCGGGCTGGGCGTCGCCCTGAGCACCGACGGCGTCGGCTCGAAGCTCGTCGTCGCCGAGCAGGCCCGCCGGCTCGACACGGTCGGGATCGACTGCGTCGCGATGAACGTCAACGACATCGTCTGCGTCGGGGCCGAGCCGATCGCCATGCTCGACTACCTGGCCGTCGAGCGGATCGACCCCGCCGCGCTCGAGCAGATCGCGCTCGGGCTCAAGCGGGGCGCCGAGCTCGCCGGGGTCGAGATCCCCGGCGGTGAGCTCGCCGTCCTCCCCGAGCTGATCCGCGGCCACCCCTCCCCCCACGGCTTCGACCTCTGCGGGGCCTGCTTCGGCACGGTGGCGCTCGACCGGATGGTCACCGGGAGCCGGTGCGCCCCCGGCGACGTCCTGGTCGGCCTGCCCTCGAGCGGCCTCCACTCGAACGGGTACACCCTGGCCCGACGCGTCCTCGCGGGCCTCGGCCCCGACGATCGCCCGGCGGCGCTCGCGGGGGAAAGCGTCACCGACGCCCTGCTCGAGCCGACGACGATCTACGTCCGGGCCGTGCTCGAGCTGCTCGCCGGCCCCGTCCCCGTCCACGGCCTCGCCCACATCACCGGAGACGGGGTGCTCAACCTGCTGCGGCTGAGCCCCGGGATCGGCTTCGAGATCGACGCCCCGCTGCCCGTCCCCCCGATCTGCCGCCTCGTCTGCGAGCTCGGGGACCTCGGCCCGGCCGAGGCCTACCGGGTGTTCAACATGGGCTGCGGGTTCGCCGTCGTGGTCGCCCCCGCCGATGCCGACGCGGCCGTGGCCCTCCTCGCCGCCCACCACCCGGGGGCCCGGCCGATCGGCCGCGTCACCGCCGCGGCCGGGGCCGTATCCCTCCCCGGGCTCGGGGCGACGCTCACGCGCTGACCCGGCTCGACCGCCCCCTGGCGCCGATCGCAGCGCCTGCAACCCCCACCCCGCGTCCGATCGCCGCGCCTGCAACCCCCCACCCGGCGTCCGATCGCAGCGCCTGAACCCCCCAAAGACCGGGTCCGAACCGGCTCGGACCGCCCCAATTGCGAACTCCACGTGAAGGATGCGCGTATTACGGGGCATTACGACCCCTCGGAGGCGCACAATATGGGGGAGCCCCGTGCCCACCCCCATCCTCCTACCCCGATGAGCATGCGCTCGCCCACCGGCACCCTGCTCAGCGGCCGCTACCGACTCGACGACCAGATCGCCATGGGCGGCATGTCGCGGGTCTACAAGGCGTTCGACACCCTGCTCGAGCGGGAGGTCGCCATCAAGGTGCTCAACCGCGAGGTCGCCTCCGATTCCGACCCGCTCGAGCGCTTCCGCCGCGAGGCCCGCGCCGTCGCCCGGCTCAGCCATCCCCACATCGTCACCGTGATCGACGCCGGCGAGGACGACGGCACGCCCTACATCGTCTTCGAGTACGTCGAGGGCGAGACGCTCAAGCAGCGCATCCGCCGCCTCGGCCGGCTCGAGATCCCCGAGGCCGTCGCCTACGCGATCGAGCTCGCCCGGGCCCTCGACGCCGCCCACGAGGCCGACATCGTCCACCGCGACGTCAAGCCCCAGAACGTGCTGATCGACCGCGACGGGCGCGCCCTGATCACCGACTTCGGCATCGCCCGGACGCTCACCGAGGAGGGCCTGACCGCCGACGGCCGCGTGCTCGGGACGACCGACTACGTCTCCCCCGAGCAGGCCCTCGGCCAGGGGGTCAGCGGCCAGTCCGACCTCTACGCCCTCGGCGTCGTCCTCTTCGAGATGCTCACCGGCGACGTCCCGTTCAAGGCCGAGAACCAGGTCGCCGTGGCCATGAAGCACGTCCGCGACGAGCTCCCCGACGTCCAGCAGCGCCGACCCGAGGTCTCGGCCGCGCTCGCCTCGGTGCTCGACCGCGCCACCGCCAAGGACCTCCGCCGCCGCTACCCCGACGCCCCGGCCATGATCGCCGACCTCGAGGACGTCCTGGCCATCGAGACGCTCCGGTCCGGGCACTCGACCGGCGAGGCGACGAGCGTCCTGCGCACCCTCCCGGGCTCCGCCCAGCGACGGGTGCCCCTGCGCATGCGCTACCCCCGCCGCCTCCTCGGCGGGCTCGCCGTCGTCCTCGTCGTCGCCCTCGCCGTCGCCGTCATCGGGTTGATGAACACCCACAGCGGCGTCGGGCCCCCCGCCAACGTCCAGCACACCCCCGCCCTCCAGGCGGTCATCCTCGCCCAGAACGCCGCCCACGCCTACAACCCCTACGGGACGCCCGACGACCAGCACGGCGGCCCCGACTTCGCGACCGACGGCGACCCCGGGACCTGGTGGTCGACCTACACCTACGACGGCGGCGTCCTCGGGAAGCCCGGCACCGGCCTCTACCTCGACGCCGCCCCCGGGGTCGTCGCCGCCGAGGTCGTCATCCAGACCCCGACCCCCGGCTTCGTCGCCGAGGTCTGGGCGGCCGACACGATCACCGATCTCGGCCAGGACCCCTCGAAGTCCCTCGTCGACCGCGGCTGGCAGCGGATCGACCTCGGCGACCAGACCGTCGCCTCGAGCCAGCGCATCCGCCTCGACACCGCCGGGCACCGCTTCCGCTACTACCTCGTCTGGATCCGCCAGCTCCCCCCCGGGCACGCCAACGCCCAGCTCAGCGAGGTCACGCTCTACAAGTAGACCGCCCCCGCCGCCGAAGACGTGGCCGCGCGCCGGGCGCGCCGATCAGTGACGGTAGGCCCGGTCGCGCCGATGGCGCTCCACCCCCAGACGGCACAGCTCCCCGACCAGCTCGGCGTAGGGGACCCCGCTCTCCTCCCACAGCCGGGCGTAGACGCTCGTCGCCGTGAAGCCGGGCATCGTGTTCAGCTCGTTGAGGAGGACCGTCTCCCCGTCGACGAAGAAGTCCGCCCGCGCCAGGCCGCTCGCCCCCACCCGCTCGAAGGCCTCCGTGGCCAGCTCGCGCACCCGCCGCCCCGCCGCCTCGGAGATCCGCGCCGGGACGACGAGCGTCATCCCCCCCGGCTCGTACTTCGCCGCCGCGTCGTACCACTCGGACTCGAGCACGATCTCCCCGGGGAGCGACGCCCGGGCCGGCTCGCCCCCCAGCACCGAGCACTCGACCTCGAGGCCCGCCGCCGCCGCCTCGACGATGGCCAGCGGATCGTGGACGAACGCCCGCTCGAGCGCCGGCCCGAGGTCCTCGCCCCGGGCCACCTTGGCGATCCCCACCGAGGAGCCCAGGCGCCCCGGCTTGACGAAGACGGGCAGCCCGAGCTCGGCCAGGGCGCCCAGCACCCGGTCGGGCTCCGCCCGCCAGGACGGCTCGTCGACCCCCGCGTAGGCGACCTGGGGCACCCCGGCCGCCCCCATCAGGTCCTTGAAGAGCACCTTGTCCATGCACAGCGCCGACGCCAGCACCCCGGCCCCGACGTAGGGCACGTCCAGGCACTCGAGCAGGCCCTGGACCACCCCGTCCTCCCCGTAGGGCCCGTGGAGGGCCGGGAAGACGACGTCGGCTCCGAGAAGGCCCCCGCCCGCCCGCAGGGCGAGCTCGGCGTCCGCGTGGGTCCACCGCCCGTCCCGGCCGACCGTCACCGCCACCACCTCGGCCCCGGCGTCCTCGAGGCCCGCGGCCACCCCCGCCGCCGAGGCCAGGGACACGTCGTGCTCGGAGGAGCGCCCGCCCCCGAGGACCGCGACCCTCATTGCGCGGGCGGGGGCCCGGCGGGAGTGGTCGGCGTGGTCGGGGTGGTCGGCGTGGTCGGGGTGGTCGGCGTCGTGGTCGTCGTCGGCGTGTAGCTCCCGACGACGAGGGTGACCGTCGACCCCTTCTTCACCTTCGAGCCCCCCGGCGGGCTCTGCGAGAGGACCTGGGCGTCCTGGGTCGGGTCGGTGACCGTCTTCTCGGTCATCCTCGGCTTCAGGCCGGCCGCGGTGAGGAGGCCGGCCGCGTCGCTCGCGTCCTGTCCCACCACCGACGGCAGCTCGACCTCGTCGGAGGCCTTGGCCACGGTCAGCGTCACCTGGGTCCCCAGGGGCACCTGGGTGTCGGCGGTCGGCGACTGCGCGATCACCGTCCCCGGGGCCTGGGTCGAGACCATCTCGGTCGACGAGGGCTTGAAGCCGGCGGCGGCCACCAGGCTCGTCGCCTCGCCCAGGGTCCGGCCGACCACGTTGGGCACCGCCGTCTGCTGGGGCCCGCTCGAGATCTCGAGCGCCACCGTGCTCCCCCGCGGCAGGGTCGTCCCGGCCGGCGGGGTCACGCTGATCACCCGCCCGACTCCGATCGTCGTCGACGGCGACGTGCTCTCCGCCGGGTTGAACCCCGCCTTGACGAGGGCGCGCTTCGCGGTCACCTCGCCCCGGCCGACCAGCTTCGGCACCGGCGCCGTCCCCGGGCCGTTGGAGACCGTGATCCGCACGATCGAGCCCTTCCGGGCCGCCGCCCCCGGGTTCGGCGACTGGCTGATCACCACGCCCGGCGGGGAGGTCGTCGTCACCTGGACGGGCACCGGGGTGAAGCCCGCGGTCTGGAGCGCGGTCAGGGCGGCCGTCTCCATCTGACCGACGACGCCCGGCACCTTGCGCTTGGCCGCCGGTGAGAGCACGAGCAGGAGCACGACGATGATCGCCGCCGCCCCGAGCACCCCCCCGGCCACCCACGGCCACCGATCGCGCACCCACCACCACCGCCCGGGTCCGCCCCCCGGCGGTATGTCCTGGGGCTCGGGCTCCCAGACGTAGGGCTGCTCGTAGACCGGCGGCGGGGGGTCGGGCGGCGGCGCGGCCCCCGCGGCCCCGGCGGCCCCGGCGGCGGCGGCGGCCGCGGCGGCCCCGGCGGCGAACTCGGCCGTCCGATCGGCCGCCGGCCAGCGCAGCCGCTCGCGCTCGGCCTCGAGTGCCGCCGTGAACTCGTCGGCGTCGGCGAAGCGGCGGTCGGGGTCCTTCTCGAGCGCGTGCAGGACGATCGCGTCGAGCTCGGGGGAAACCGCCGGGTTCAGGGCGCTCGGCGCGGCCGGGAGCTCGGAGATCTGCTTGAGGGCGATCGTCACGGCCGACTCCCCGTCGAAGGGCAGGCGTCCGGTCAGGAGCTCGTAGAGCATCACCCCGATCGAATAGAGGTCGCTCCGCGGGCTGACCGCCTCCCCCTGCGCCTGCTCCGGAGACAGATACTGGACCGTCCCGATGATCGATCCCGTCTCGGTGATCTCCGAGGCCCCGGCCCGGGCGATCCCGAAGTCGGTGACCTTGACCCGGCCCTCGGCGTCGATGATCACGTTGTGGGGCTTGATGTCCCGGTGGACGACGCCCCGCTGGTGGGCGAAGCGCGCCGCGCTCAGGACCTGGGTGGTGATGTCGATCGCCGCCACCGGGTCGAGCGCCCCGCCCGCGCGGATCACCTCCTTGAGCTGGCGGCCCCCGAGGAACTCCATCGCGATGTAGTAGGTCCCGTCCCACTCTCCCCGATCGAAGACGCCGACCACGTTCGGGTGCGACAGCGACGCCGCGCTCGAGGCCTCCCGCCGGAAGCGCTCGACGAACTCCTGGTCCTCGGCGAAGCGCCGGTGGAGCAGCTTGACCGCGACCTGGCGCCCGAGCTGGAGGTCCTCGCAGCAGTAGACGTCGGCCATTCCGCCCGAGCCGATCCGCGACAGCACCCGGTAGCGCTCGTCGATCATCGTCTCCTGCGCCAGCTCGCGCATCGCCCCGCCTAGCCCCCGCCGAGGAGCGACTGGAGGACCTGCTTGGCGATCGGCGCCGCCACCGTCCCCCCCTGGCCCGACGACCGCTCGACCGTGGCCGCGATCGCGATCCGCGGGTTGACGAGGGGGGCGAAGGCGATGAACCACACCTGGTTGACCGACTTGCTGTTGCCGACCTCCGCCGTCCCCGTCTTCCCCGCCACCTGGATCCCCTGGAGCGCGGCGGCGGTCCCGGTCCCCTCCTGGACGACGTGCGCCATCATCTGGGCCACGGCGTCGGCCGTCGAGGGCTTCATCACCTGGCTGTAGGTCGTCGGGCTGATCGTCTCGGTCGACCGGCCGTCCCGGTCGACCGCCCGGTCGGTCAGGTGGGGCGTCATCAGCGTCCCGTGGTTGGCCACCGCCGCCGCCACCATCGCCATCTGGAGCGGGGTCACGTTCAGCTTGTCCTGGCCGATGCCCATCCGCCCGACGTCGACCAGCGAGGACCGCGGGTCGAGCAGCTTGGACGTCCCGCCCCGGCGCAGGTACTCACCGCTCGGCTGGCGCTCCCCGGTCGGGAGGTCGATCGGCGGGCGCTTGCCGAACCCGAGGCGGCCCATGTACTTGGCCATCGTCGACTTGCCCAGGGCGACCGCGACCTGGGCCCAGACCGTGTTGATCGACTTGGTCAGCGCCGTGGTCAGGTCGACCGGACCGAAGCTCTCGTTGAAGTCGTTCATCAGCGGCACCCCCGAGATCGTCTTCGGGGAGCTTCCGTCGACCGTCGACGCCGGGGTGTACTGGCCGCTGTCGATCGCCGCGATCGCCGTGACCACCTTGAACGTCGACCCCGGCTGGTAGCCCGACTGGGTGACCCGATCGAAGCGCGACTGGCTCGGGTCCGCGGCCAGCTGGGTCCGGCCGGCGGCCGTGGCCAGGAGGTTCGGGTCGTAGCCGGGGACGGCGGCGAAGACCTTGATCGCCCCGGTCCGCGGGTCGAGGGCGATCACCGCCCCCTTCTGGCCGCCCAGCGCCTGGAGGGCGACCCGCTGGGCCTTCGGGTCGAGGGTGGTGATGACCTGGTCGCCGACCCGCTTGCGCCCGGTCAGCTGATCGATGATCGAGTTGAGCTGGGACGACCGGGTCCGCCCGGTGAGCTCGTCGTTCCGGGAGGCCTCGAGGCTCGCGCGTCCGGGCGTCGTGTAGGCGTAGCCGATCGCCTGGGAGAAGAGCGCGCCAGTCGGATAGGTGCGCACGTAGGTCCCGTCGGCCTGGCGCCGCGACCGGGCGAGGACGGTGCCGTCGGCCGCCCGGATCGACCCCCGGGCGATCCGCTGCTCCTCGAGCAGGCTCCGCGCGTTCACCGGGTTGTCCCGGAGCGACTGGGACTCGAAGACCGTCCACCGGGACGTGTAGGCGATCAGGAGCGCGAAGAGCACGACCACCAGCCCGAACAGGCGGGCGATCGGAACATTCATTGGGCTGCGAGCTGGCCGAGCTCGAGCCTGCGCACGAGGTCGGTGGCGTCGTCGTGGGAGCGCAGCTTGTGGTTGAGGAGGCGGCGGCGCTCGGCCGGGCTGAGCTCGGCCACGGTGACCCCCGAGACGAAGTTCGGGTGATAGAGGGCGACCCCGCCCGGCAGGTCGTAGGGCGCCCCCCGGAAGACCGAGATCCGCCCGGCGGCGTCGGTACCCACGAAGTAGACCGACTGGGTGGCCACCCACCCGGCCACCCCGACCAGGCCGAGGACGATGGCCAGGCCGAAGAGGACCCGGAGGATCCCGAGCCCCGGGCGCCGGCCGGTGCGCCCGCCCCGGCGCCCGGCGGTCGGCGGCGGCGGGGGCTCGCGCGGGACCCGGCGGGCCGGTGAGCCGGCCGCCGCGGGCGGGACCACGCTCGCCGGGACCACGGTCGCCGGCACCTCCTCGGCCAGGGCCTCGCGCACCTGGGCGACG
>JAXDHK010000198.1:0-9924 GCA_034664545.1 Solirubrobacteraceae bacterium | reverse complement strand
GGGGCGCTGTCCCCGGGGATCGCCGGGGCGGCGGTCGAGATCGACTACGTCCCGGTCGACGGGAGCCTGGACACGGTGGTCCACCACGTGACGAGCGGGGCGGGCGGGCGGTTCGCCGACACGTCGGGGGGGACGCCGTTCGTCCGGGCGATCGGGTTCTACGCCGGAGACGAGAGCTACGTCGGGTCGCAGGCCTACTGTCCGTGACCGCGGCGGCCGGTGGTCAGAGCTGGAACCGACCGTCCCGGTAGATGACCCGGTCGGTGCCGTCGGGGAGCGTGGCGGTGACGGTCCGGTCGGTGGTCGAGACGATGTCGGTGTGGACGCTCGAGTCGTTGAAGCCGAGCCGGGCCCACTCGTCCTTGGGGATCCCGTCGGGGTCGCCGTCGTAGGCGTCGTGGTAGGAGGAGCCGAGGGCGAGGTGGGTGTTCCCGAACGGGCCGCCGACGTTCTCGTCGTAGAGCGTCTCGGCCATGAACTTGGTGATCCGGGAGAAGCGGCTGTCGGTGAGGGAGTACTCACCGACCTTGTCGGCGTTCTCGGTGGCCACCATCTCCTGGAGGACCTCCTCGTTCTCGGCGGCCGTGGCCTTGACGACCCGGCCGGCCTCGAACTCGAGGCGGACGTCGCGGACGAGGTTCCCGTAGCGGTAGAGGGGCTGGTTGAAGCGGATCCAGCCGTCGGTCCCGCGCCAGTCGGGGCTGGTGAAGATCTCGAAGCTCGGGATGTTGCGCCCGCTCCCGCCGACCCAGCGGCGCTTCTCGCCGAGCGTGATCCAGAGGTCGACGTCCTCGCCCTCGATGTGGAGGCGGTCGATGTGGAGGGCGGTCAGCCGATCGACGTAGTCGTTGATCTGGGCGCTGACCTCGCGCCACCGGGCGATGGGGTCGTCCTCGTCGAGAAAGCAGGCGTCGATGATCTGCTGCCAGTAGTCGGCCAGGTCGAGCCCGGCCTCGGCGGCCATGGCCGGAGTCCCGTAGAGGCCGAGCGTCCAGGTGAAGCGCCCGGCGTTCTCCTTCTCCATGCGCCAGTCCATCCAGGGCTTCATCGCCTTGCCGGTGCGCATGATCTTGCTCGGGTCGACGCCCTTGAGGGCGTGGGGGTCGGTCTCGGATATGACGAACACCTGGTGGTCGAGCTGGTCGACGAGCCCGCGCATGTAGCGGTCGGCGAAGAAGTCGATCTGGTGGTCGGCGGCGAGGTCGTAGAAGTCGCGGGAGAGGTTGTGGGTCTCGTCGTCGTCGGGGAGGTACTGGGAGATGACGTGGCCCCCGGCCCGCCAGATGGCCCGGAGGATCTCGGCGTAGAGCGGCTTGGCGGCCTCGTGGGCGGCGACCCGGACGACGTCGCCCGACTTGATCCCGGTGCCTCCGCCGAGGGCGAAGTTGACGAGGACGTCGGCGTAGCGCTCGAGGATCCGGGGCGGGGGGGCGTAGGTCACGGGGTGAGAATCTAAATGATCCGGGCGGGGCCGGGACACCCGGAACCGTCGGGGTGGGTCGTGACTTTGGATCGGAGTACTCTCGGCGCGTGTCTCGCCTGTCGCCGGTCGACACGTCGTTCCTGCACCTGGAGTCGGCTCGGGCTCACGTGAACGTCGGCTGGAGCGCGGTCGGGACGCTCGGGCCGGGGGTTGACCGGCCGACCGTCGAGACGCTGAGGGCCCGGGTGTACAGCCGGCTGCGCTACGTCCCCCGGGCCCGCCAGCGCCTCCAGTTCCATCCGTTCGGGCTGGGTGAGCCGCGCTGGGTCGACGACGAGAGCTTCGACCTCGACGAGCACGTCGTCGGGCTCGGAGAGCCGCTGAGCCTGGAGCGCTTCGGCGAGCTCCGGGACGGGCTGCTCTCGACCCCGCTCGACCGGTCGCGTCCGCTCTGGCAGATCGCGCTGGCGCCGAGGCTGGAGGACGGGCGGGTCGGGGTCGTCGGACGCGTGCATCACGCCATGGCCGACGGGGGGGCGGCGATGCAGATCGCCGCGCTCAGCCTGGACGGCGAGGACGAGGACGCCCCACCGCTGGCCGAGGCGTGGGTGGCGGGCCGACCCCCGGGGCTCGTCGTCCGGGCGGTCGATCCCCTGGTCGAGGGGGCCGAGGTCACGGCCCGGGTGCTCGGGGACGTGGCCCGGGCGGCGCTTCGGCCCCGGGCAAGCGCGCGCGGTGTCCTGCGCGACGCCGAGCGGGTCCTCGGGGCGCTCAGGGAGGACCTCCTCCCCCGGGCGCCGAAGTCGCAGCTCAACGTGGCCCCCGGCCCCCGGCGAACCCTGATCGGCCATCGGGAGCCGCTCGACGCCCTGCGCCGGGTCAGCCCGGGCACCCTCAACGACGTCGGGCTGGCGGTCGTCGCCGGGGCGCTGCGGGCGCTCGCGCTGGAGTGCGGGCGTCCGGCCCAGCCGCTGAAGGCGCTCGTCCCGGTCGACGTGCGCCAGCCCCACGAGCGCGGGACGCTCGGGAACCACGTCTCGCTGGCCGCGGTCTGGCTGCCCCTGGACCTGAGCTCGCCGGCGGCGCGGCTGGCCGAGATCCGGGCGGCGACCGACCGGTTCAAGCGGGCGAACCGGCCGGCCGGGACGAGCACCGTCCTCGCCGGCCTCGGACTGCTCCCGACCGGCCTGCGGGGGGCGATGCTCCGGGCCGCGTCTCCCGGGGCGTTCAACCTCTCGGTCTCGATCATCCCCGGGTCGCGCAAGCCCCTGCACATGCTGGGAGCCCGGCTCGACGAGATCTACCCGGTGGTGCCGATCGTCGCCGACCAGGCGCTGGCCATCGGCATGCTCCGGTACTACGGCCACCTGCACTTCGGGCTCCACGCGAACCCCGAGGCGCTACCCGAGGTCGTCCGGCTCCCCGAGCTACTCGGGCGGGAAGCCCGGGCCCTCGGGGACCACCGGGCCGGAGCCCTCCGACCGGGCGCTTGACGCGACCGCCGGCGGCGGACCGACCCGACGACGAGTCGCCGCCGCGACGGCGGCCGGGGATCGGGCGCCGGGATGTGTCCGCGGCCGGTGCGGGGGGTAGGCCGGGGGGGTGTGCGGGATCGCCGCCATTCACGGCAGCGCGGATGCGGAGGCGGGGCGGCGCATGCTCGATCGCATTGACCACCGTGGCCCGGACGGGCGCGGCGAGTTCGTGGTCGGCGAGGCCTGGATCGGGCACGTGCGCCTGTCCATCGTCGACCTCGAGGGCGGGGACCAGCCGCTGAGCACGCCGGACGGCCGCCTGCATCTGGTGGGTAACGGCGAGATCTACAACCACCGGCGCCTGCGCGAGCGGCTCGGGCCTGGGTCCTTCGTCACCGAGTCCGACAACGAGGGCGCCCTTCAGTTGGTGGCTCAGAAGGGTCCCGAGGGCCTGCGGGAGCTGTGGGGGATGTACGCCGTCGTAGCCGCCGGCGAGGACGGGACCTTTGTCGCCGCCCGTGACCCGGTGGGGATCAAGCCGCTGTACTGGGCCCGGCGGGGGGAGGAGGTCCGTTTCGCGTCCGAGCTGGTGGCCTTCGACGAGGAGTGGCGGGAGGCGGTGGAGCTGTTCCCACCTGGGTGCTACTGGACTCCGGAGGCGGGTTTGGTGCGCTTCGCCCGGGCGGTGGCCGATCCGGTGGCGGCGCGCTACCCGCCGCCGTCGCGGGCCGGCCAGCCCCCGCCGGGGCAGCTCGTCGCGGACCTCCGAGACATGCTGGTGCGGGCGGTCGAGCGGCGGATGATGGCCGACGTGCGGATCGGAGTGTTCCTCTCCGGCGGCCTCGACTCGTCGATCGTCGCCGCGATCGCGGCGAGTACGGCGCGCCGTCGCGGCTACGTGCTGCCGACCTTCGCGGTTGGAACCGCGGCCAGCCCCGACCTGGCGGCGGCGCGGCTGGTGGCCGAGTTCCTGGGCACCGAGCATCACGAGCGCGTCTACACCCCGCGGGAGGCCCGGGCCGTCCTGCCCGAAGTGGTCCGCTCGATCGAGTCGTTCGATCCTTCCCTGGTGCGGTCGGCCGTCCCCAACTACCTCCTCTCCGAGCTCGCTGCGCGGACGGTGAAGGTGGTCCTCACCGGCGAGGGAGCCGACGAGTTGCTCGCCGGGTACGAGTACGTGCGCGACTGCGCCTGCGAGGACGACTTGCACCGGGAGTTGGTGCGCACGGTGGAGAGCCTCCACGGACTCAACCTCCAGCGCTGTGATCGGGTGACCATGGCCCATGGGCTCGAGGCCCGCGTCCCGTTCCTCGACCTCGACATGATCGCCCTGTGCATGGCCATCCCCGCCGGTTGGAAGACGTGCGGGGCCGGGCGCCCGGAGAAGCTCATCCTCCGCGAGGCGTTCGCCGGCTGGGTGCCCGAGGAGATCCTGTGGCGCGAAAAGGCGCAGTTCGGGGACGGCAGCGGCGCCGCCGACGTGCTGGCGCTCGAGGACGGCTCCCAGGAGGAGCGCTACCGGCGGATCTTCGTCGCGCACCTGGGGGGCATCGACCCGGCCCGGACGCTCACCCGGTTCGCCACCGCGTGATCGCGGGGGGATCAGCCCCGGTCAGGCGTCGCCTCCCTCCTCGGCCAGCCGATTGGCCTCGCGGGCGACGAGGGCGAGCCGCGCCTCGCGCACGAGCGGGACCTCGTAGCGGCGGCGGCGCACGGCGCCGAGGTCGATCTCGACGGTGATCAGCGCCTCCTCGTGGTTGGGCGCCTGGGAGACGATCATCCCCCATGGGTCCACGACGTGCGAGCCGCCCCAGAACCGGAGGCCGGGCTCGTCTCCGACGCGGTTCACGAAGACCACGAAGCACTGGAACATACGGGCGTAGAAGACGGTGATGTCGCGCCAGTAGGTCTCCGAGTCGTAGCGGTCGGGGAAGCGGCTCTGGGCCGAGTTGGTCGGGATGTAGAGCACGCGCGCCCCGTCCTGCACGGCGAGGAACCCGATCTGGGGCTGCCAGGCGTCGTTGCAGATGAGGGTGGCCACGCGGCCGTGGCGCGTGTCGAAGGCGCGCATCGCCTGGCCTGGGGAGAAGTACTTGCGCTCCTCGAAGACGTCGTAGGTCGGCAGGAAGAGCTTGCGATGACAGTGCCGGCGGCCAGCGGTGTCGTAGTAGCCGGCGGCGTTGTAGTTATGCACGCCGAGGCCGTCCTCGTGGAAGCCGAGGAGCACGTCGGTTCCCGGCGCCACCCGCGCCAGGTCGAGCAGGCGCGGGTCGACCCCGGAGATCGAGGTGTCGACGTCGACCCGGCCGAGGGAGTAGCCGGTCAGGAACAGTTCGGGGAAGACGACGAGATCCGATCCGTGCTCCCCGGCCCGGCGGATCAACGCGGCGGCGCGGGAGAGGTTCTCCTCGACGTCGCCCAGGCGACTGGCCGCCTGGGCGAGGGTGATCCTCATCGCCTGTGCCGGGGGTGAGCGCCCATCGCCGGCCGAGCCTACCTCGCGTCGCCGCGCGGGCTCGTTTGGCGTCGGTCACGCGGGGTAGGCGCCATACGAGCCGCTGTGGCGGCTGTTCCCATCAGGAGGAGTTTCATGGCCGTGGTCGGCAAGGCACACTACGCGGTGCATCTACCCCCCAAAGCCGCCCGGAAAGAGCTCGATCAGGATCAGGAATGGTGTGAGATCGAGCACAGCGGCAAGCGCCGGCGGATCCGCTTCCACGACTACGCGGCCATCTACGCCGTTCCCGGCCTCTACGAGCAGCTGTTCGTCGATCGCCTGGATTGCGAATCGCCGCGCGTGGTCACCGAGTTGCTGGGCGCGCAATTGCGGACCGCGGGGATCAGCCCGGCCGAGCTCAGGGCGCTCGACTTCGGTGCCGGCAACGGGATGGTCGGCGAGCTTCTCAAGGATCTGGGCATCGGCGAGATCGTCGGCATCGACCTGCTCGAGGAGGCGCGCGACGCGGCGCACCGCGATCGCCCGGGCCTCTACGACGACTACCTCGCGCTTGACCTCACGGCCCTGGAGCCCGACGAGCGGCGCGCGCTCCTGCGCCACGACTTCGACCTCATCACCTGCGTCGCCGCCCTCGGCTTCGGCGACATCCCGCCCTTGGCCTTTGCCGAGGCGTTCAACCTCGTGGGCTCGCCCGGCTGGATCGCCTTCAATATCCGTGATCGCTTCTTCGAGGTCGAGGACTCGACCGGCTTCGGTGGCTTCATCCTGCGGATGCTGCGCGACGGGATCCTCGAGGAGCGCGCCCGCGAGCGCTACACACATCGCGTCTCGGTGGCCGGTGAGCCGCTCGAGTACTTCGCGGTGATCGCCGAGAAGCGCGACGACGTCCCGTTGCACTGGACCCGCGACCTCGACCGCTGAGCCCGCCGGCGGGCCGGTGGTGGCCCGTCCGCAACGCGATCAGGGCGAGGCTGATTCCCGGCAGTCCAGAGCATGATCGCGGTGGTGTGGACAAGCAGGCGCCGGCGTCGGTTCCCGGTCCCTTTCGAGGCAATGGGTCGGAAGCTCGCCTGTCTCGACACCGGGGAGTCGGGGCCGCCACCGAACGACTGCCGACGCGACCGCTGGCCTCAGGCGGCCTGCCGGGCGGGGATCTGTGCGTAGGCGGGGGAGGCGACCTTCGAGGTGGAACAGCGCGGCTCGCACCGCTGCCACGGCGGCGCAGGCGTCAACGCGGGCCAGGGCGATCCCCCGCCCGGTCGCCGGTGGCGGCCGGCCGGGCGGGCCGCCGGCGGCAGACCGGCCACTGGGACGACGATCTGACTTAGGTCCCGGACTCGTATTTGAAGGAGATCGCCAGGCGGACGCGGAACGCGGTGACCTTGCCGTTCTCGATGGCGAGGTCTTGTCGCAGTACCTCGGCGACGCGCAGGTCGCGGATACTGCCGCCGGCCGTCTCGACGGCGCTGCGCGCCGCCGCCTCCCACGACTCGCTGCTGGAGCCGATCACTTCGGTGACGCGATACACGCTGTCGGCCATGGCTTGCTGCCCTTCTGTCGCGGACTCGGAGACGCAACGATCGCACTTCTCCGGGGGGTATGCCAGCGCTATTCGGCTTCACGCGCGAACCGCGAGAGCCTGCGCAGACGCCATCGGCACCCGCCTCGGGCGCCCCTATTTCTCCGCCGCTGCCACCGGGCACGCAGGTCGATAAGGCATTGGCTGACGTCTCGACTGCGGGCCCGCGGCGACGGAAACCCGATTGGCCAACCACCGAGTTCGTTGCTATCGTCACAAGCTCCAATACTCCACGGTCGCTCCGCTCCGGTCATCCACCTTGCCGCGGACGGGACCTTCTCGGGCCGGTCGACCGTAGATCATTCAAGGGGCGAATCGACAGGCGCCGCGGAACGGCGACGGGGACTCAAGCACCACTCGGTCGGGTACTTGTCGACACGCTCCACGAGGCTCGGATCCCAGGACAGCCCTGGATCTTCGTGTGAGCCTTTCGCGATGCGGGCTCTGCTCACGCTGAGACGTCCTTTCCGAGGTCGCCGGGGCTGAGAGCTGCGGTTGCGGTTGGGCGCGCACGTAGACCTGACCCGTGCGCACGCTCAAGAACGGGTGGGTCCTCCGAGATCGCGGGAACCGGCCGGGCGGCGAGAACCGCCGACGCACGCTCGGCCACGTCGACGAGCACAGCCTCAAGCGACGTGCGTTCGAGCTCGAAGCAGCGGGCGGACATCGAGATACCGAGCACGGCGACGGGCCGGCCGGCGGCGTCGCGCACCGGTGCCGCAAGGCAGCAGGAATCGGCGGAGAACTCCTCACAGTCGAACGCGACCGCGCCGGCGCGGATCTCGGCGAGCTGCGCGCGCAGGTGCTCGGGCGACACGATCGTGGCCGGCGTGAAGACCCGCAGACCGCGGCCGATGTAGCGCTGCAGCGCGGCCTCGCCGAGCAGCGACAGCGCCACCTTGCCGAGCGCCAGCGCGTGCGCGTTCTCGCCGATGCGCGATCCCAGGCCGGGGATCAGCGGCATCCCCTGGCGCCCGCGGACGAGCGGGATGACGACCTGGCCGGAGCGTGCCGCGGCCAGGTAGACGCGCTTGTGGGTCCGGGTGAACAGCTCGTCGAGCACCCCGTCGAGGTTCTTCGGCAGCTGGTTGCCACGGGCGGCGGGGACGAGGCTGCGGGCCTGGCCGGTGAGGTGGTAGGCGCCGTCGACGGCATGCACCACGAAGCCCTCCTGGCAGAGTGTGTCGAGCAGGCAATAGGCGGTCGACGTGCTCTTGCCGAGCGCCGCGGCGACCTCGTCGGCACGCAGCCCGTCGTCGGCGCACGAGAGCAACGAGAGCAGCGAGACCACGTTGCGCGCGGTGCCGACGCCGCGTCCGCGGCGGCGCGTCGCCGTCGCTGCTGGGGCGTTGTCGGTGATGATCGCTCCTCTCCTCCTCGACCGAGCCGGCCGAGGTCACGTCGACCCGCCGGCTGCCCGTGGCCGCCGACAGGGAGCACTGCATCACCGCGGCGTTACACCCCCGCTACACCCCAGCTCGCGGCGCAGCGCGACCGTCCGCGCGAGCGCCCGGGCGCAACGCCTTCTCCGAAATGGCCGGAAGACCACGGGCTTTCTTGACTGCATGCAACGGACAGCATTAGCGTCGCTCGACCGAAGTCGAGCAGCCACCGCCGGGCCCATGCCCGGCCGCCCAGCCGACGCTTGCGACGGATCATCAACTCGAGGAGCCCGCCATGTCCGCGACCGCCGACCCCCCCCTCCCGACGTTCACACCGGCGCCCGCGCCGCCGGCGCCGGCCGCTCAGGCGGGCGACCCCGCGGTGCTCGGCCTGCCGATGTTCGTCGCCGGCTCGATTGCGCTCGGCCTGGCGCTCGTGGGCTACGTTCCGACCGCTGCCGCCGGCAGCGCCGTGCCGATCATCCTCGCGGCGACCGGGCTGGGCCTGCTCGTATCCGCCGTCTGGGCGGCAGCGCTCGGACAGACCCTCGTCGCCTGCATCTTCGGCCTGTTCGCGGGCTTCTGGTGGAGCTACGCCGTACTCGTGCTCGGCCTCAACCACAACTGGTTCGCGATTCCGGCCGCCGACGTGACCGACAGCGTCGCGCTCTTCCAGATCTCCTGGGCGATCGTCATGGGAGCGCTGACGCTCGCGACCCTGCGGCTGCCGGTCGCGTTCACGGCGGTGGTCGGCCTCGTCGTCGTGGCCCTCGTACTGCTCGTCTTCGGAACCACGAACGCCGACGAGACGCTCACGAAGGCGGCCGGCTGGGTGACGTTCATGTTCGCCGCGATCGGGATCTACCTGTTCCTCGGTGCCGCGTCAGCCGCCACGGGAGGCAAGAGCTACCCGCTCGGGCCGCCGATCGTACGCTGATCGCGCCGGCGCCCGTCTTGAAAGCGCGCGTCGCCAGCGCTGTCCGGGGTCGGGCAGAATGCGGCCGGTGCCGGTCACGAGCCCGACGCCGGCCACAGCGCGCCCTCGACGACGTTCATGTCGTCGTCGTCGCGGCATTCGGGGTCGCCGGGGCCGGCCGGGGGGGTACGCTGCCCGCATGCCCGACATCGCAGTCACGCTCAACGCGGCCGGCGAGGCGTACGTCGCGCTCGTGACCGGTCGCCCGCCAGAGGTGCGCCATTCGGTCGCGCTCGATGCGCTGGAGGAGGCCGACACGATCCCCGCGCTCGAAGGCCTCGTCCTGGACTTCGACCACTACGGCCGCGTCGTCGGACTGCGCGTCACCGCCGCGGCCGACTCCGTCCTCGCGCCCTCGCTGCTGGAGGCCGCCGAGCCCGGCGACCCGCCGAGCGCCGAGGTTTCCTGACGGCGCCCAGGGGAATGGCGCGGTTCGATGTCCACCGATGACCAGGCCGCCGCGGCGGCTCCCTCGCTCGTCGAAAGCCTGAAGACCTACATCGACGACGTCCCCGAGGACGAGCGCGCCGACGCGCTGCACGGGGTCTTCTACGGCTTCTACACGCGCGTCGCGATCATCGACCGCACCACGTACGAGCTGGCCGCCTGGGCCAAGAACGACGCCGCCCAG
>JAXDHK010000197.1:0-4263 GCA_034664545.1 Solirubrobacteraceae bacterium | reverse complement strand
GCCGCCCGCCTCGTCCGCGGCTGCGACGTCTGGGTCAACCTCCCGCGCCCCCCGCTCGAGGCGAGCGGGACGAGCGGGATGAAGTCCGTGGTCAACGGCGGCCTCCACCTCAGCGTCCTCGACGGCTGGTGGGCCGAGGCGTTCGACGGGCGCAACGGCTGGGCCCTGGCCGGCGACGTCGATCACGACGAGCGCGCCCAGGACGCCCGCCACGGGGCCGAGCTCCACCGCGTCCTCACCGAGGAGATCGTCCCCCTCTTCTCCGACCGCGATCACAACGGCCTGCCGTCGGCCTGGCTCGAGCGGGTGCGCAACTCGATGCGCGGGCTCGGTCCGGCGTTCAGCGCCGCCCGGATGCTCGGCGACTACCGGACGCGGATCTACGGCTGGTAGGCACGTCGGACGCCCGTCCGGCCGGTGGCCGTGTATGTTCGCCCGGTGCCGGGGTGCGCCAGCCTGGGGCTCGCCGCGGCGGGCGCAGCGCTTCTCGTCGCCGCCGCCGCGTCGGGCTGCGGCGCCGCCGCCGACGGACCCGGCCCCCCGGCGCGGGTCTCGCTTCCGGTCGCGAGCTTCCCCTCCCGCCAGCAGGTCGCCGCCCCGGCCGAGCTGCGGATCGTGGTGCGCAACGACGGCGACCGCGTCCTCCCGGGCGTCGCCGTCTCGATCGACTCGTTCTCGGTGGCCGACCCCGGCGCCGACCTCCAGAATCCGCTCCGACCCGTCTGGATCATCGACGCCGCGCCCGGAGCCCGCACCGGAGTCGGCGGCCCCGGGGCAGGTGCGGAGACGTGGGCGCTCGGGCGGCTGGCCCCCCGGGCCACCCGGACGTTCGTCTGGCGGGTGACCCCGGTCCGCCCCGGGCGCTACCGCGTCGGCTACCGGGTCGCCGCCGGGCTCGGTACCCGGGACCCCGCGGCCGAGGCGGCGGCGGGCGGTCAGCGCCCGGCCGCCGGGTCCTTCACGGTGACCATCACCGGGACACCCGCCGACTCCCGGGTCGACCCGGCGACCGGGCGCGTCATCCGGCGGGTGCCGGACCGGGTCAGCGGGGCAGGCGCGGGAGGATGATCCGGTAGGCCTTCATCCCCAGGCCCAGCCGCTCGCGGTCCTCGGAGACGAGCGGGTCGAGGTCGGTGAGCTCGCGTACCCGGTCGAGGCGGTAGGCCACGGTGTGGCGGTGGGCGTAGATCGCCGCGGCCGTCGCGTTCATGTTGCAGTTGTTGTGCAGATACGCCTCGAGCGTCGCCAGCAGCTCGGTCCGGTACTGCTCGTCGTAGCGGACGATCGGCGCCACCGTGTCCTCGTAGAAGGCCCGGACCTCCTCGGGATGCGAGGCCAGGACCCGGAACAGCAGCCGGTAGGTCCCCGACCCGATGTCCTGGGCGATCGGGACGTCCGAGGTCCGCAGGACGTCGAGCACGAGCTCGGCCTCCTGGATCGCCCGGTGGAGGTCCGCCGGGTCGGCGTAGAACGACGACAGCCCGACCGTGCCCAGCCGCTGCAGGCGACCGGCCAGCCTCCGGGCCGCCGCGATCGTCGCCTCGGGCGCATCGTCGGCACCCGACGCCGGCAGGAGCGCATAGACCCGCCCGCCCCCCGGCGACCCGTCGTGCTGGGCCAGCGCCCCCGTCCAATCCCCGCAGATCGTGGCCACGACATGTGCCGGCCGGTCGGTGGCGAGCTCCGCGCAGAGCACGACCGCCCCCCGGACGAGATCGCAGCCCAGCCGCGCCGCCCGGCGCGTCACCTCCTGGGCATCGAGCTCGTTCCGGGTCCGCAGCTCCTCGATGAACGAGCCCCGCAGGTTCTGGGCGACCTCCTCCTTGGCCTCGGTGACCGCCACCTCGGTCAGCGAGGCGACCGCCGCCAGGTGGAGGTACTCCCCCGCCTCGGGCGGCGGCGGGGACTCGCCCCGGAGCAGGGCGACGATCCCGATCAGCTCCTCCCCCGCCCCGATCGGAGCCTGGGCCATCAGCACCCGCGGCGGGCGCACCGGCCGGCCCGCCACCCGGTCGGCGGCGTAGCGCTCGAGCTCGCCGATGTCGACGAGGGTCGGCGCCACGCACGCCACCCCCAACCGCGGCACGATGATCGCCACCGGCGCCCCCACCGCATCGGCGGCGATCCGCGCCACCCGCGCCAGGCCCTCGCCGCCGAGCACGGCATCCACCATCTCGAGGTGCACGGTCCGCAACACCGTAGGCGTCATGTTCATCTCGTCGCGCCCTGCCGCGGAGGCCACGACGTCAGACTCCACCGTGACACGGGCTACGTCGGCGGGACGGGGACGGGTGACGAGCGGGCATGACGGTCATGCCTGCTGCGCCGCGGCGCCCGGGTGGATCTGCAGCGTCTCTTCGCCCATCTCGCCGGTCCGGATCCGGAAGGCCTGCTCGACGGGCATGATGAACACCTTGCCGTCACCCACGGCTCCGGTCCGCCCGTGGCGCAGGATCGTGTCGATGATCGTCTGGACGTCCGAGTCGGAGACGACGCATTCGATCTTCACCTTCGGTCGGAGGTAGTTCGTCAGCGTCGCCCCCCGGTAGCTCTCGGTGATGCCCTTCTGGCGCCCCGACCCCTTGACCTCGGTGATCGACAGCGAGGGAAAGCCCAGCTCGAGCAGGTCATTGCGGATCGGCTCGAATGCCTCGTGCCGGATATAGGCCACGACCATCTTCATGACGTGAACGCCTCTTTCGTGGTCGCGGGGGGGTTGGCGCTCATCGTCGTGAGCGGCGCCGGGGTGTAGCCGATCAGCTCAGCCGGGGGGATGAACTGCTCGGGATAGCCGTACATCCCGTGCTCGGAGATGTCGAGGCCGGCCTCCTCCTCCTCCGGGCTGACGCGTAGTCCGTAGGTCTTCTTGATCACCCAGAAGGTGGTGAAGCTCATGACGAAGACGAACGAGAAGGCGATCGTGAAGCCGACCGCCTGGGCGATCAGCTGCTTGAACTCGCCCGAGTACCACAGGCCGCCCTTCGGGTCCCCGAACGCGTTGTACTGGGCCAGGCGCGGGGACGTGAAGAAGCCGCACGAGATCGTCCCCCAGATGCCGGCCATCCCGTGGGCCGACAGGGCCCCGACCGGGTCGTCTATGTACTTGTCGACGAAGTAGACCCCCCGGACGACGATGATCCCGGCGATCACCCCGACGATCGGGGCCGCCCAGATCTCGATGTAGCCCGACGGGGCGGTGATGGCCACCAGGGCGGCGATCGCCCCGTTCCCGGCCATGCCGATGTCGATCGTCTTGGTCGAGATGTAGGCGGTCGAGATGGCCCCGATCACCCCGGCCGCCCCGGCGAGGTTGGTGATGAAGAGGATCTCCGAGAAGCGCCCGTCCGAGGCCTGGAGGGCCGAGCCCGGGTTGAAGCCGAACCACCCGAGCCAGAGGATCAGGACGCCCAGGCCGAAGAGGGGCATGTTGTGCCCGGGGATCGCCCGCGGCTTGCCGTCCTTGCCGTACTTCCCCCGGCGCGGGCCGAGCAGGAGCAGGGCGGCGAAGGCCCCAGTCGCCCCGATCAGGTGGACCGCGGTCGACCCGGCGAAGTCCTGCATCCCGACGATGCCGGTGTTCAGCCAGTCGCCGGCCTGGAGGAAGCCGCCCCCGAAGACCCAGTGGGAGCCGATCGGGTAGATCACCGTCGAGAAGACGACGGCGTAGATGATGTAGACACCGAACTTGATGCGCTCGAGCGTCGTCCCCCAGACGATGGCCAGGGAGACCGCGCAGAACACGAACTGGAAGAACCACTTCGACTCGATCGTCGCGTCCGAGAGCGCCATGACCGGGAAGTTCGGGTGGAACATGTTGGGCGTGCCCTTGACGAAGTTCGGCCCGAGGTGGCTGAAGAAGAACCCCCCGTCGTGGCCGATGAAGCTGCCCAGCGGGCCGCCGAAGGCGAAGGCGAAGCCGATCGCCCAGTACCCGATCGCCGCGATCGAGTAGTTGGTCAGGATCTTGGCGACGATGGTCCCGGCGTTCTTGGCTCGGGAGAAGCCGATCTCGAGGAAGGCGAACCCGGCCTGCATGAACATGACCAGCGATGCGGCGACGATCACCCACACCGTGTCGATGCCCACGGTCGGGGCGTACTGCGGCTTGCCCGCGATCGAGTTCTGCAGGTCGGTCGCGTCGGCGAATCCGGTCGCCGGCAGGACCAACAACACGAGCAGCCCGAGCCCGAGGGCTCGAACCAGCGTCGAACGGCGCATGCGTCCTCCTCGGTAGTTGTGCCGGGCCAGCATCGGGGATCCCGG
>JAXDHK010000196.1:0-8074 GCA_034664545.1 Solirubrobacteraceae bacterium | reverse complement strand
GCTCTTCGACGAGCTGATCGTCGCCGTCGTCGATCACTCGATCCGCAAGTCGGCGAGCATGTTCGGGATCGACGAGCGGATCGCGTTCATCCGGGAGGCCGCCGGGCACCTCCCGAACGTCCGGGTCGAGCCGTTCGGAACGCTGGTCGTCGACTTCGCCCAGGCGAGCGGGGCCAAGGCGATCGTCAAGGGCCTGCGCGCGATCTCGGACTTCGAGTACGAGCTCGAGATGAACCAGCTCAACCGCCTCCAGGCTCCGGAGATCGAGTCGATCTACCTGATGGCGAGCTCCGAGTACAGCTTCCTCTCCTCGAGCGGGGTCAAGGAGCTCGCCCGGTTCGGCGGGCGCATCGACCAGCTCGTCCCCGGGCCGGTCGCGGCGCGCTTGCAGGAAGAGCTCGGGCGCCCGCGAAATACATAGCCCCGAGCCGTGCCTACCGCGCGCGGCGCTTACCGTTTAGGCTCTAGCTGATGGATGTCCTCGTACTCATCGACAAGCTCGACGACTTGGTGCACAACGCCAAGCCCGTTCCGCTGACCGATCAGGTCCGCGTCGACAAGGAAGAGATCTACGACATCCTCGACCAGATGCGGGCGACGATTCCCGAGGAGATCAAGCAGGCCCGGTGGATCGTCAAGGAACGCCAGGAGATGCTGGCCGAGGCCAAGCGCGAAGCCGAGCGCCTGGTCAAGGAGGCGCGCGAGAAGCAGAACCGGCTGGTCGGCGAGGAAGAGGTCACCAAGGCCGCCGAGCGGGCGGCCGAGGACATCGTCGAGGACGCCCGGGCCCGGGAGCGCGAGATCCGGCTGGGGGCCGAGGACTACGCCGACGAGATCCTCAACACGCTCGAGGTCAACCTCTCGAAGTTCATCGCCGCCGTCCAGCGCGGGCGCGAGCGCCTGCAGGGCAAGGACGAGCCGGCCGAAGTCGCCTGACCGCCTTCGGGTGGTGCGCCGGTCAGACTCTCGGGCTCCGTCTTGCTCGAGTATTGCTCTCGGTAACGAGGTCGGATTCGCTCACGCGACGGCGCGTCCTCCGGCCGGCTGATCACGGCCGCGCGTAGTCGCGGGCGTAGAGGCCGAGTTCGGCGGACCTCGGGGTGAGAACCGCCACCGGCGGCGCGAGCGTCTGCGCCGGCTGGTTGCGGAGCAACGCTCGGGGGAGGTCGACGAGCGCGTCGGCGAGGTCGCGCAGCCGGGGAGCGACGAGGCACCGGAGCACGTCGTCCCGGCCGAGCTCGGTGAGGGCCGCGCCCGTGGTGATCGCCGGGGTCCCCTGGCCCCCGGCGTAGAGCCGGGAGTGGTCGCTCGCCGGAGCCCGGTCGCCCAGGGCCCCCGCCGCCCCGACGGCGGTCGCGTCGTTCCAGCACAGGACGATCCCGACGTCGGGATGGGCGCTCAGCGCCTGCCCGACCGCCTGCCGGGCGTCGGGGGTGCCGTAGGCCGCGGCGGTCGCGGCGATTCGCAGGTTGGGCGAGCGGGCGGCGAGCGTCGTGCGGATCGCCGGCTCGCTCCGGGCGGCACCGGCCACGAACGGGTCGGGCACGCTCACGCCGCTCGGCGGGACGACGAGCAGGACCGAGCCATGGCCGCCGACGTGGGCGTTCGCCCAGACGGCGGCGTTGGTGGCCAGCAGCGCTCCGGTCCGGGCCGGGTCGACCTCGATCAGGGCCGTCTGGTGGCGGAGGGGCGTCACGTAGCTGACGATGGCGATTCCCCGCTTGAGCGCCGCGGCGGCGATCGGCTCGACCGTCGCGGCGTCGAACGCGGCGATCACGACGACCCGAAAGCCCCCGCGGTCCCCGGTCAGCGTCCGCAGGCTCGCGGCCTGGGCGGGCGCGCCGGCCGGATCGTCGCTGAACGTCACCGACGCGCCCGTCGCCCGTGCCCGCGCCAGGACGAGGCGCCGGAGGTCGTCGATCGGGGCGTAGTAGGAGGCGTAGTCGATCGCGATGCTCCGCCCGGCGACGGCCCTGCTCTGGGTGTTGAGCTGCCCCCCGCCTCCACACCCGCCGAGCGCGGCGGGCAGACCAAGGCCGAGCGCCGTCCCGGCGCCGGCGCGAAGGGCGCCGCGCAGGAGCGTCCGCCGGTCGAACCGCTCGTCGGTCGGTGGGCGATCGGCGGTCATGCCGGGATGTTCTCCGATACGGCGAGCCTCGGCCCGCGCCGGCGTCGGCGTCGACGCGGCGGCGATCGCCCGGGGCCCCGGTGCTGAACGACCGTGAGGCCCGCGCCGAGGACGAGCACCAGCAGGAGCAGGACGAGCACGTCCGCCGTTGCCCCGGCCGCGTCGCCGGCCGCGAGGTCGAGCAGGACGGTCGAGGCGAGCGTGTTCGTCTGGCCCCGGACGTTCCCCCCGACGATGACGACCGCCCCGACCTCGGCGACCGCAGACCCGAGCGCCACGATCACCGCCGCGATCACCCCGATCCGGGCCTCGCGCAGCGCGAGCACCGCCCGCTGGGGGCCCGAGGCTCCGAACGCCCGCGCCTGCTCGAGCAGGCCGCCCGGGAGGCTCCGGATCGCCGAGGCGGTCAGGGCGACGAGGATCGGGAGGGCCAGCAGCGTCTGGGCGACGACGATCGCGGTGAGCGTGTAGGTCCAGTTCAGGTCGCCGAGGGGCGAGGCCGGGAGCAGCACGAGCGCGAGATAGATGCCCAGGACGACCGGCGGCAGGCCGAGGCCCGCGTTGGCGACCATGAGGCCGACCCTCCGGGCCCGGGTGGCGCCCCCGGCGATCAGGTGGGCGACCGGCAGCCCGATCACCAGGGCGATCGCCGTCGACTCGACGGCGAGACGCACAGTCCGCCAGGTGATCGCCACCAGGGCGGCATCGCCCGTGCCGATGCGCTCCCCGGCCTGGCGGAGCATCTCGATCAGGAAACCGACGGGTCGGCCCTCCGGTCGAAGCGGACGCTCCCGTCGATGCGCAGCCGAACGCGTTCGTCGATCCCCGGGCCGGGGTAGGCGGCGCGGACCTGGAGGCTTCCGTCGGCGAGCGCGACCTCGCAGAGGACGCCGTCCTCCTCGGGAATGCGCCGTCGCACCGTCCCGTGCAGCGGACCCGCCGGGTCGAGTGCGACCTGGGCGGTCCGCAGGCAGCGGACCGATCCGTCCGCGCCCCGCAGGCGCCCGGTGAAGCCGAGGAACACGGCGACCTCGAGCGTCGGCGGCTGCTCGAGGACCTCCCGGGGCGTCCCCTCCGCGGCGACGCGACCGTCGAGCAGGACGAGCAGGCGGTCGGCCAGCGCCCAGGCCTCGGCCCGGTCGTGCACGACGACCAGCGTCGCCCGGTCCGGGTCGCGCAGGACGCTCGCGGCGTCGTGGAGGAGCTCGGCCCGGGTCGGGGGGTCGAGCCCGGCGAACGGCTCGTCGAGCAGCAGCCCGTCGCTGCGCAGGGCGAGCGCCCGCGCCAGATGCACCCGCCGGGCCTCACCCCCGGAGAGGGTGTCGGCCGAGCGGTCGCGGAGGTGCTCGACGTGGAGCAGTCCCAGGGCGGCGTCGGCCCGGGCGGTGCGCTCGGGGCGGGCCACCCCCCACCACGCCAGCGCCGCCTCCACGTTGGCGCGGACCGTCCGGCGGGCGAGCGCCGACGGCTGGAGCGCGGCGGCGACGCGGCCGTCGAGTCGCACCCGCCCGGCGGCGGCCGGCAGCAGACCGGCGAGGACGGCCAGGAGCGTTGACTTGCCGACGCCGTTGGGACCGAGCACGGCGACGACCTCCCCCCGGTGCAGGCGCAGGTCGACCGCGTCCAGGAGCCGCCGCTCGCCCCGGGCCACGCCCAGACCCTCGGCGATCAGGACGGGCGGCCGGGAATCCATGGCGTACGGCGGTGTTGGACCCGGGTCAACCCGGCGGCGATGAGCAGGAAGAGGCCGAGGAGCACGGCTCCGTAGGCCACCGACCGCGCGTCCTGGCCGCCGCTGTTCCAGCGGGTGACCGCGGCCGTCGCGAGCGTCGCCTGGCCGAGCGAGGTTCCGACGATGAGGATGGCGCCGACGGCCGAGATCGCGACGCCCATGGCGGCGATGATCCCCGCCAGCACCCCGGTACGCGCCTCCCGGAGGGCCAGGCCGGCCTGCCGCCAGGCCGGCGCGCCGAACGCCCGCGCCTGGTCGAGCAGCTCGGCCGGCACGCGCTGGACGGCGGCTGCGGTCAGCGCGACGACGATCGGCAGGGCGAGGAGGGTCTGGGCGAGGATCACCGCGTTCGGCGCATACAGCCACCCCAGGCCGGCGAGGATCCCCGAGCCCCACCGGGAGTGCGGCCACATCAGCAGCCAGAGGAGCTGGCCGACGGCGACCGGCGGGAAGCGCATGGCGGCGTTGCTGAGGCTCAGCACCGCACGCTGCCCCCGAAACCGGCCCAGGCCGAGCAGGCACCCGGCCGGGAGTCCGACCGCCACGGCGATCGCCGTGGCCTCGAGCGCCACCCGCAGCGTGCGGAGGGTCGTCGACCAGACCTCGGGGTCGCCGTCGAGGACCAGGTTGAGGGCCTGGCGGAGGCCTTCGACCAGAGCGTGCACCGATCACCCCACCGGGCGCCGCGGCGCCATCAGGCGGACCTGGGCAGACGGTGGGAGAGCGGACGAATCTCGCGCATGGCGCCGCTGAGGAGGAGGAGGAGGCACAAGGCAGCGCCCGCCACCCACCCGAGGACACCCGCCGGGCTCCCGGCACCCGCCCGCGCCGCGGAGCGCGCCGCGATCGTCGCTTCGGGCGATCCGGCCAGGAGCGGCAGCGCGCTCTGGACGGCGGTCACACCCGCGAGGAGGATGCCGCGAACCGGGACTCCGGCCCCCTTCGGCGGCGGCCCGCGCCTGAGGCTCGCCGGCGGGGGCTTCCCGCCTCCGGCCGCCGCGCCTGTCCGCGCGGCGCTCCTCGCGGGCGACGAGACGGCGCTCGCTCCCGTCTGAGGCGGGGCGGCCGGCGCCGGGCGCCTGGCCACGGGCCGGGCGGTGGCGGGCGGGCTCTTCGCCGGGGTGTGCGCCGGACCGGAGTTGGGTGCGTTCGGGCTCGCGCTGCCGCCGCCGTTCTCGGCCGCCCCCGCGCCGGCCGGCGCCCCCCCGCCGGAGAGCGCCGCCGCCGGTGGCGACGGGGTCGTCGACGTGCCCCCGGACGCCGGCTTGCCGACCTGGATCACGACCGAGTCGGTGCCGCTGGACCCGTCGAGCGTGGTCACGGTCACGCTCGCCTGGTAGGTGCCGTCGGCGGCGTACACGTGCGAGTCGCCGGGCACCTGAGTCTCGACCGGCTGGCCGGCCCCCTCGAAGTCCCAGGCGTAGGTCGGCGCCGGTCCGGTCGGTCCGGGGGTCGCCTGCGCGTCGAAGGTCACGCTCTGGCCGGCGTCGATCTGGGTGCTGCTCGCGGTGAGCCGGACGGTGAGGCGGTGGCCGGTCGTGTCGAGGTTCACCTGGAGATCGGTCCGCCCGGGCGGGTCGACGCTGTAGGTCCGGGCATCGGAGCTCGCACGCAGCGGCTCGAAGAACCGGACCTCGGTCTCGGCGCCGGCGTCGAACGTCGCATAGCGCGGCCCGCCGCCCAGCGGGTCGCCCGAGAACCCGTTCTTGATGTCGTTGGCGGTCAGGGTGACCGGGGGAGTCGAGGAGCCGGCGAAGGTCACCGACATGTCGGTCAGGGCGGGCAGCCCGACCCCGGCCAGCTGGACGAGCTTCGCCGCCGTCGTGCCCCCGACCTGGATCGCCGTGTCACGTCCGTTGACCCGGCTCGTGGTATCGACCGGGGGCTGATCGACGGCGCCGGGGCCGAGCAGATCGTCATGGGTCAGGTACCGGCCGGGGCCGCCGTTGATCGTGATCCGGACCCCGCCGTCCCCGGTCCCGGCGATCGCCCTCGAAGCCGGCAGGCCGAGGCCCGCCGTCCCGGCCAGGAGGACGGCGGCGGCGCGGCGCAGTCGGAGGGTGGGCAGGCTCAGCGGCCTTCGTCGGGGAGGAAGCCGATCCGGCTCACCTGGACTTGATATGCGGGTGGACGGTCCGGGTGCTGAGGTTGCCGGCGAGGTCGGTCGCCCGGACCGCCACGCGGTAGGTCCCGGCGGGGAGCCGCTGCTTCGAGGTGCCCGTGAGCCGGCCTGCCCTCCCGACCTTGAACGTGAACGTCCTGACCGTCTTGTAGATGACGCGGGTCGTGACCCGCGTGCCCTTGCGGACGTGCGTGGTGATCCGCCGGGCGATCGTGACCCGGACCGCGCCGGCCTCGGAGATCGTGAAGGAGAAGGTTCGCGCCGTCAGCCTCGTCGCGGTGATCCGCGGGGGGGTCTTGTCCTTGGCCGTCGGCGTGGTCACCGGCGGCGGGGTCACGGTCGGCGGGGCGACGCTCACCACGCCGAGGTCCTGCGTGTCGGGGCTGAGCGTCTGGAAGCGGGGCGTGCTCAACCGGAAGCTCGTCGTCCCGGCGAGCGTCGTCGTGAGCGCCACCGCCCCCGCCGCGTTCGTGTTGACCGGAGCGCCGAGGTTGGCGTACGTCCTCCCGCCGTCGGTCGACTGCTGGAGCTGGACGGGCATCCCGTTGATCGGTGGGGATCCCGGCAGCTTGTTGGTCAGGGTCGCCTGGATCGTCAGGGCCGATCCGGCGAGTGCGGTCGGCGGCAGGGGCGGGGCGAGCGACACGGCGGGGAAGGCGTCCGCGTGGAAGGCGGGATCGGTGGTCGTCGGGAAGGTGTCGACGGCGGCCTGGAAAGCCGGCGAGGTGAGGAAGTCCAGGAAGCGCGTCGCCGCGGCCACGTTCGGGGCGGGACTCCCGCCCGGGAGCGGTCCGGCCGGGTTGACGATGTAGGCGCTGAACGGGTTGATCAGCAGGTTCTGGCCCCCCCGGGCGCCGGCGCTGTTGTGCTCGCTGAGGATCTTCAGGCGAGTGACCGTCCCGGCGTTGACCAGCTTGTTGAACGTGCCGCGGTCGGTGATCGTGTAGCAGGCCCCGCTCGGGTAGGTCGAGGTCGGGCAGGCGTCGGCCTCGAGCACGTTCGCCGCCTGGCCCTTGGTCGTGCGGTGGTACCAGGCGGGGATCGCGCCGCCGCTGCCGGGCTCGGAGCGGGTGGTGTCGGTTCCGGCGTTGAAGGCCGTCTGCAGGGTGACGGTGCCGGTCAGGCCCCACATGATCTGCTCCTGGACGTTGGTCCCCGAGTTGTCGCCGCGGGAGACGAAGTCCGCCGCCGACGCCCCGCCGGCCGCCGCGATCGCCTCGAGCGCGCCGACGGCATCGTGGGGGTCCGCCGTGAGGACATGGGCGGGATCGCTCGGGGGTCCGACGATTACGTAGTCGGAGTAGAAGATCGCGCGGCCGGCCGGCTCGAGCGAGAACCCGGCGGAGACGAACTGGGCCTCGAGCGAAGGGGCGTGGGTGATGACGACGTCAGCCAGGCCGGCTTCGGCGTTGGTGAGCGCCTTGCCGGTACCCACCGCCGTGTACTGGAGGGCGTCCCCGGGCTGCGCGGTCATGTACGCGGGTTGGAGGAGTCCGGCGACCAGCCCGGCGTCGACCGTGTCCGTCGTGCTCTGGACGCGGATCGTGTCCGCCTGGGCGCCGGTCCCGGCCACCCCCGCCAGGAGCGCCGCGCCCGCTGCCATACCCAAGACCCGGCTTCTCATCGAGTACCCCCATGCATGTCGCCCACCTAAGACTCGACCCACCGGCATCCGCTCCCGAGCCTCCCGGATCGCGCCGCCGGCTGGATCATATACCTAGGCTTTGCGGAGGGATTCGCCCCGGCGAGATCCGTCCGTTCGGCGGCTCGGCGCAGCCCGCGTGCCGGGCGGGGCCGGGGACCCGCGTAGGGTCCGCATGGCCACGGAGGCCGGCCCCATCGCGTCGATCGCGGGCGACGTGCCGGAGCGGGCGCGTGGTCATTCTCGACGGCCCGGGCTTGTCGGTCTGGGTGCGGCCACCGGGCTGCGCTGGACCGGAATCGCGCCCGAGCGCGAGGCTCGGCGATGCTGAGCGGTCCCGGCAAGATCTTTTTCCCTGCTCAGACCCAATATGGGATAGGTTGGGCACGTGGGAGGGGCGCCGGCCGCGACGGGCAGGCCGGTGGGTCGTGGGCGAACGCGGAGCGCGCG
>JAXDHK010000195.1:0-3230 GCA_034664545.1 Solirubrobacteraceae bacterium | reverse complement strand
GGAACAGTCCGTCCGCGCCCTGGAAGTGGAACACCGCCCCGTTCGACCAGTCGTCCAGGTGGTAGCCGCCGGCGCGAACGTACGGGGCGAAGACGACGAGGCCGAGCACGGCCGCCGCGACCCCGGCCAGCCCGAGCTCGGCGGTCGGACCCAGCGCGAGGGCGGTCGCCCGGCGAGTCGTGTCCCGGATCCCGGGTCGCCCGACCTGCCCCGCGGCGCCCATCTCAGGCCGCACGCGCCGCGCCGCCGGCGCGCCCGGAGGCGACGCCTCGGCTCTCCCGCCCGAGAAGGAACACGACGGCATCCTAAGCGACGCTTTTCCGTCGGGGCGCGACCGTACGCTTGTTCGCATGTCACCCGATCTCCCGCTCCTGATCGTCAGCGTCCTCGCCACGGCCCTCCTCGTCGCCCTGGTGTCCGTCTGGAGGCGCTACGCCGAGTTCCGGGCCGATCACGACCGTCGGCTCAAGCAGGCCCGGGGCGAGTCGGTCCGACTGAGTCGGAGCGCCCTGCTCGGGAACGCCGTCGAGCAGATCGTCCCGATCGCCCCGGCGTTCTGCGATCGGTTCTCCCCGAGCGACGCCCGCTTCCTCGGGTCCCCGGTCGACTACGTGATCTTCGACGGCCTCCACCGGGGTCAGGTCGACCGGGTCGTCTTCCTCGAGGTCAAGTCCGGTGCCCGAGCCTCCCTCAACCGCAACGAGCGGGAGGTTCGCCGGGCCATCGACGAGCGGCGGGTCGAGTTCGAGGTCCTCGCCCTCGCCTCCCCCGCCCGGGGGCGTGCTCTGGAATGAGGTCGTCTCCCCGCCTCCGACCTGACGGCCCTTCCGCTTCGCCGACCACACGCCAGCCACTACCCGAGGTGGGCGGCCTCCGGTGCGGGGCGAGTAGGGTGCGGACCCCGGCCGGTCGGTCGGCCCGAGATGACCGAGGCGACCAACACCTTCACCTGCTTCGGCGGATCCTGCACAGTGCTCGTCGACGGACCCGGCCCGGCTGGGTCGCCGGCCGAAGCCGTGACGGCGGTCACCGATCAGCTGCTCCTCTGGCACGACCGGTTCTCCCGCTTCAAGCCGGCCAGCGAGCTCGCCACCCTCAACCGGGATCCCCGCGACCGGGTTCCGGTCAGCCCGATCATGGCTCGGTTCGTCCAGGCCGTGATCGACGCGGCCGCCCTCACCGGGGGCCTCGTCGACGGGACGCTCCTCGATCAGATCGAGGACGCCGGTTACAAGGCCGACCACCTCCGCGCCTCGCTCGCCCTCCCCCTCGCCCTCGCCCTCGCCCCGCCCCGCCGGCCGGCCGGTCCGGCGCCGGTCGGGAGCTGGCGGGAGATCGAGATCGACCACAACGCCGGGGTCGTCACCCGGCCGCCCGGACTCCACTTCGACGGGGGAGGGATCGTCAAGGGCCTGTTCGCCGACGCCGTCGGTGAGATGCTGGCCGGCCACGACGGCTACGCGATCGACTGCGAGGGAGATCTCCGGGTCGGGGGGACCCGGGGGGTTGGTCGGACGATCCAGGTCGCCGCACCGTTCGATGGGAGCGTCCTCCACGAGTTCGCGGTCAGCGACGGCGGGGTGGCGACGACCGGGATCACCAAGCGGAGCTGGCTCGACGGCGGGAGGCCGGCCCACCACCTGCTCGACCCGGCGACCGGCCGGCCGGCTTACACCGGGGTCGTCCAGGTCACCGCCCTGGCCCCGACCGCCCTAGAGGGCGAGGCGCTGGCCAAGGCGGCGCTCCTCAGCGGCCCCGAGGCCGCCGAGGGGTGGCTCCCCCACGGCGGGGTGGTCGTGTTCGACGACCTCACCCACGCCGTGGTCGACCCGCCAGGCTAGGCGCAGGCCGTGGCCCCGATCTTCTTGGCCGCGACCGAGACCTTCTGCCCGGTCGGCTGGACCTTGGCGAGATCCTTGAGGCCGCTCGAGTCCTTGGCGTCGGCCTTCTGCTTGAGCGTCTGGAGAAGCTGGTCGGCGGCGACCTGGGCGGCGACGAACTTCTGCCAGTCGGGGGCGACGTCCGCGGCCGGGGTCAGGGCCTGGATCTCCTTGGTCTCGGCGTCGGTGATCGGGAAGACCTGGTCGAAGTAGGCGGCGGCCGCGGTCGCGTCGCTCGCGATGTTCGCCGGGGAGGCGATCTTCGCCGACTGGGTCTTGGCCGTCGTGCAGATCGTGTTGGCCTTGGCGGCCAGCTCGGCCCGGGAGAGGCCCGCGGCCTGGGTCGTGACGGTGGCGGTGGTCGTCGACGAGCTGTTGCTGCTGCTCCCGCACGCGCTCACCCCGGCCGTGGCCAGCGCGAGCACGGCGAGGCGCCCGGCGATGGTGGTCGTCTTCATCGGTTTCTGCCCTCCCTGGATGGACGTGATCGGCCGGCGCGCGGCTGGCGGATCCTGCGACTTCGGTGGGCGGGGGTGACCCCGCCTTGACCCCTGCCGGCCCCTTCGGAGCTGGCTGAACATACGCGATGGCCAGCGGTCACGTCAATCGGCGGCGACTGACTCGGGTGATGCTGACGACAGCCGGCGGCGGGTCTAAGCTGAGGGGTGATGGAAAGCGTGTACGACCTCTACCGTCGGGGGCAGGAGCTTCTCCAGCACGGCGACTACGCCGCCGCCACCGTCCCCCTCACCCGGGCCCGGGATCTCGAGCCCGACAAGGCCTCGATCCGCGAGGAGCTCGGACGGGCGCTGTTCCGCTCCCAGCGCTACCGGGAGGCGGCCGAGGAGTTCGGGGCCGTGGCCGACTGGGCCCCGACCAACGACTACGCCCACTTCTGCCTCGGCCGGGCGCTCCAGCAGCTCGGGCGCCATCGGGAGGCCTGCCGGCCCTTGGCGATCGCCGCGTGCCTCCGGCCCGAACGCCCGGAGTACCGGCGCTACCGCGACCAGGCCCGGCGGGCCGCCTTCCCCGGCTGATCCGCCCGGCCGGTCGACGGAGCGGCTTCGGCGGCGGCGAAGACGGCGGGGGGCCGAGGAGGCGGTCTCGACGAGGCCTGAGGGCTCGGTCTCGGCGGGGGTTGCACCGGCGGTCTCGACGGTGGGTTGACGACGGGTGGGAGGGGCGCCGCCGTCCGGGCGGGGCGGGTCCGGTCGGAGAGAGAATGCGGAGCCCATTCCCGCCTGATCGTCTCCCGCCGTGACCGCCGCCGAGATCCTCGTCGCGATCCTCGCCGTCCTGGCCGGGGTTCGCGCGGTTGCCCGGAGGCGGCGCCGGTATGTCAGGTTGATG
>JAXDHK010000194.1:0-5151 GCA_034664545.1 Solirubrobacteraceae bacterium | reverse complement strand
ACCGACTTCGACCCGAAGCCGATCGCCCCGGGCGTCCCCGACCCGAACCTCCCGGCCGGGGGGAAGCGTCCGCGGTCGAGCATGTCCCCGACGATCGTCCTGCGGCGCGGCCGTCCGGTGCTCGCCCTGGGCAGCCCGGGCGGGTCGACGATCATCACCACCGTCCTCCAGGTCCTGCTCAACCGGATCGACTTCGGGATGTCGCTCCCGGCGGCGGTCGCCGCCCCCCGGGCCTCCCAGCAGAACCAGCCGACGACGAGCGCCGAGCCGGGGTTCATCGCCGCCTACGGCGCTCCGTTGACCGCTGGCTTCGGCCAGCACCTGGTCCCGACTCCGGAGATCGGAGCGGTGGCAGCGATCGAGTTCCGGAGCGGTGGCCGCCTCGAGGCGGTGGCCGAGCCGGTGCGGCGGGGCGGGGGTTCGGCCGCGGTCGTGCGTCCGGCCCGCGGCGGCTGAGCGCCGCGACTACTGGGTCGCGGCGAGGTTGTCGTCGTTGCGGCTGCCCTCGCCCCCGAGGGCGACGGTCGCCCGGGCGGTGGCCAGGTGGTAGAGGATGAGCAGCTGGACGAGGCCGAGGGACTCCGACCGGTGGGGCTCGTTGCCGAGCTTGAACTCGCCGAGGTGCTCGGAGCGCAGGTGGCTGGCGAAGTGCATCCGGTCCCAGATGACGCCCTCGATCTCGGCGGCCTGGTCGCGGTCGAGGTCGCCGGGGATGTGCAGGACGCACTCCTCGTCGCGGTCCTCGAGGGTGATCGCCCCGTGGCTCTCCTCGACGAACACGGCGAGGTCGGGGTGGGGGAGGCTCTCCCGGAGGGTGAGCTTGGCGGCCAGGTGCTCCTGGTCGTCGTTCTCGCCGGGGATGAAGGCGACGATGATGTCGGCGTGGCGCTTCTGGGGGCGGATGAACGAGGCGGAGTCGGGCTCGCGGCGCTCGAGGTCGGCGAGGACCTCCTCGGTCGTGTACCCGCGGCGCGAGGAGTCCCGAGAGACCTTCCACTGGCGGCGGAGGTCCTCGGGCGGGTCGAGGTACACGCGCACGTCGTAGGTCGCCCGCATCTCCGGGGTGTGGAAGCCGAGGAGCCCCTCGATCACGGTGAAGCCCTCGGGCTTGACGTAGACCGGGGGACCGAACGTCCCGTCGCCGTGCTGGTAGACCGGCTTGAGGATCGGATCGCCCTGGCGGATCAGCAGCAGGTGCTGGGCCATGATGTCGAGGTAGTTGCAGTCGGGATCGAGCGGGGTGATGCCGCGCTCGGCGCGCTGCTTGCGGTCGTACTTGTGGTAATCGTCGGTGCAGACGTGCGTCACGGAGTCCTCGCCCAGGAGCTGGACGAGCCCGCGGCTGAGGGTCGTCTTGCCCGCGGCGGAGTCACCGACGATGCCCAGGATGATCGGTCGAGGAGCCATGTTGCGGGAGTGTACGTTAGCGCGCAAGCTCTGACCCGGCCGGCTGCCGCTCGACGGCGTTGGACCCTCGGCGGATGGACCGCGACCCGCCGGGCCCGGGCCCCGGGCTCAGTGGGGGGCGCGGGGGGCCAGGCCGGCGCGGTGCGGGCGGTGGGCGACCGGACGGGCCCGCGGGCCGGTGGGCCGGCGGATCCCGGCGGCGACGGCGCGGGCCTCGCGCCAGACGAGGACGCCGGCGATGGCGATGAGCCCGCCGAGGAGGAGGCCGATCAGCGCGGCGGTGACGTAGGGCTTGACGGCGGCCACGCCGGACGCCGGGCAGAGGCGGCCGGCGGCGGCCGCGCATCCCCCGGCGGTCCCGGCGATCGGGCCCGAGGCGGCGGTGAGGAGGAGGCCGAGCGCGGCGCCGAGGACGGCGGTCGCGGCCAGGGCGAGCGCCTCCCGGGCGGAGCGCGGTTCTGCCCCAAAGGTTGCATCGGCCCGGTCTGCCATGGGAATTGCATCGGCGGCGCCGGCCTGCGCCTTGAGCCGAGGGCGGTGGCTAGACTCGCCACCCGCGATGCGCCGCCCTCCAATGCTCCTCGCCGGTGCTCTCGGTGCGCTCGGGGCGCTCGGGCTCACTGCGGCCGCCGTGCCGGCGGGCGGGGCGGCGCCGACCCCGCCTCCGGCGGTCCACGTCGAGCAGGGTCCCCAGACGAGCGGCCCGCTCGACCTGGCCGCGGCGACCCTGGTCGAGCTCCACGGCCGCCTCGAGCTGACGATCACCACGCGCGGGGACTGGACTCCGGGCATGCTCGTCCCGGCCCGTCGGCGTCGACTCTGCCTGACCGTGACCGGATCCGGGGGACGGCCGACCACGGCCTGCGTCGCCCGGGTCCCGGGAGGCGTGGGGCTGCGGATCGCCGGCCGGGTGACGCCGGTCGCATCGGGGCGTCCCGACGCGCGGACGCTGGTGCTCCGGATCGACCCGGCGCTGCTCGGGCTCACCCCCGGGGCGCTCACCTGGGAGGTCACCTCGGCGTGGACCGACGCCGGCCCGTGCCCGCCGGCGGCCGCGTGTCACGGCCGGCTCCCGGCCGCCGGGCCGGCGAGCTACCGGCTGGTGGCGACGCCGGCGATCGGCTGCCGGCGGACCGGGCCCGGCCTCCGCTACAACGGGCCGCGGTCCAAGCGCGTGGTGGCCCTGACCTTCGACGACGGGCCGTGGACGGACACTCCGGCGTTCGTGGGGGTGCTCGAGCGCGAGCGGGTCCCGGGGACGTTCTTCATGATCGGACGCCAGGTCGCCGGGCACGGGGCGCTGCTCGAGCGGGAGCTGGCCGACGGGGACGCCCTCGGGAACCACACCTACACCCATCCGCCGCTGACCCGGACCGGCGACGCCGTGACCCAGCTGGCCGAGACGACGGCGGCGATCGACCGGGCGGCCGGCTACCGGCCGTGCGTGTTTCGCCCGCCCTACGGCGACGAGAACCCGGGTGTCGTCGCGGCGGCCCTGGCCCAGGGGATGAGCACGATCGTCTGGGACGTCGACCCGAGCGACTACGCCCGGCCCGGGACCCCGGCGATCGTCGACCGGATCCTCTCGGCGGCGCGGAGCGGGTCGATCATCCTGATGCACGACGGGGGCGGCCCGCGGGGCCAGACGCTGGCCGCGCTGCCGCGAGTCATCGCCGGCCTGCGGGCCCGGGGGTACGGGTTCGCCACCGTGCCCGAGCTCCTCGGGTACGAGACGCTCTACGCCTAGCCCGCGGGCGCGGTTCGGTACGCATGGACGGGTGGGCGATCGGGTAGCGTCCGGCTCCAGATGAAGCCGGTCAAGATCGCGATCGCCGGGGGTGGCTACGGCTCGAAGGTGGCCCTCCCGGTCTACGCCGAGCTCGACGAGTTCGAGCCGGTGGCGATCTGGTCGCGCCGGCCCGAGCGGGCCCGGGAGCTCGCCCGGTCGGCGGACCTCCCCCTCGGGACCAGCGACCTCGACGAGCTGCTCGCCGCTCCCGGGCTCGAGGCGATCCACGTGGCGACGCCGGTCGTCACCCACGCGACCTTCGCCGTGGCGGCGGCGGCCCGGGGTCTCCACGTGATGTGCGAGAAGCCGGTCGGCGACAGCCTGGAGGACGCGCGGAGGATCGTGAGGGCGATCGACGCGGCCGGGGTGGTCGGGGCGGTCAACTACGGACGGCGGATGCAGGAGACCCGGCGCCGGCTGATCGAGCTCGCCCGGGAGGTGGTCGGGGCCCCGCGGATGGTCACGATCACGCTGACCCACTCAGACCACCAGTCCTTCGACTCCCGGCCGTTCACCTGGGTCAACGACGCCCGCCTCGGCGGGGGGCGACTCCAGGGCTACGGGGTCCACGACCTCGATCTCGTGCTCGAGCTCTACCCGATCGAGGCGGTGGCGGCGGCGACCGAGGTCGGGGTCCCGATGCGCACCGACGGGGCCGGGGGGGAGCGGCGGGTCACTGCCGAGGACGCCTACGCGATCGTCCTGCGCTTCCGGGGCGGGGGCCTCGGGGTGGTCAGCCTCGTCTCGACCGCCCGGCACGCGACCGGGGAGGTGCTCGAGATCTACGGCGACGCCGGCACGGTGCGGGTCGACGCCGATCGGCGGATCTGGTCGGGCCGGGCCGGGGAGGAGCTCGCGTGCGAGGGGCCGGTCTCGGCGAGCTCGAGCGACGCGTTCAAGCGGATCGCCCGGAGCTTCCACGCGGCGATCCGGGACGGCGCCCCGCCGGACCCGTCGCTCGGGGAGGGCCTCCGGGTCCAGGCGGTCTACGACGCGGTCCGGGTGGCCGAGGTCGAGCGCCGGTGGGTGACCCCGGCGCCGGTGGCTTGACCCGGACGGCCGCGGACGGCCGGCGGGCCGGCAGGCCGGTGGGGGAGGGGGTACGGTCTGGCCATGAACGACGACCAGACGATCGAGGTGCTTGACCGGGGCCGACCCATCGGCTTCACCTTCGCCGACATGATGCGCTACCACGGGCCCGGCTCCCCGGGCGGGGTGGCCCAGGCGTTCAAGGTGATGGAGCGGGCGTTCCCCCTGCTCGACCCGGACGCCCCGCCCGAGCGGCGGGAGCTTCGGATCGAGACCCCGTTCGGGGGCCCGGGGGCCCGGGACGCCTTCGAGCTGGTCACCCGGGCGGTGACCGGTGAGCGCTACGTGCTCGACCCGAGCCTTGGCCTCCCGGCTCGGGGCCGGGCGCTCGAGCGCTTCGTGTTCCGCCTGACCTACCGGGAGCGCCAGGTGACGCTCGTCATCCGGGAGGGCTTCGTCTCCGACGAGTTCATCGACCTGGCCCGCCAGGACGGGCGCAGCCCGGAGGAGGAGGCCCGCCTCGACGCGCTCAAGGCCGAGATGGCCGAGCGGGTGATGGGGAGCGCGGCGGGCGACGTCTACGACGTGGCCTGACTCGACCCCGTCGAGACCTATCATTTCCAGGGCGTGATGTACGCCTCGGATTCCGATTCCCTCGTCGACTGCGTGCGCGGGCCGTCCCCCGAGGACGCCGCGAGCTCGCTGGCCTACTGGCGGACCCGCCTGGCCCGGCTCCCGCTGCGCCGGGTGGGGGCCCGGCGGGAGGCCCGGGCGATGGTGATGGCGTGGGAGGAGCGCCTGCGCCGGGCGGAGATCGAGCGCTACGGCGACGGGCTCGTCGGCCGGGCGGTGGCCGGGGTCGCCGTGCTGCGCGGGATGGGCGGGGCGGCGATCGTCCGGCGCCTGCTCGGCGTGCTGATGCCCCG
>JAXDHK010000193.1:0-5651 GCA_034664545.1 Solirubrobacteraceae bacterium | reverse complement strand
GAAAGGGTATACCGGTCCCAGCGTTCGGGTTTGTGGGAGGCTTGGCCGATCGCCCGCCGCCTCCTGATTCTCGGCTCGACCGGCTCGATCGGCCTCCAGGCGCTCGACGTCCTCGCCGGGTCGGACGAGCTCGAGCTCGTCGGCCTCTCGGCCCAGTCCTCGGCCCGGACCCTCGTCGACCAGGCCCGCCGACACGGCGTCACCCGGATCGCCCTGACTGACGAGGACTCCGCCGACGAGGCCGCCCGGGACTGGCCCGAGGGCCTCGTGCTCGCCGGCGCCGAGGGCCTCGTCCGCCTGATCGTCGAATCCGACGCCGACCTCGTCCTCAACGCCCTGGTCGGGTCGGCCGGCCTCGGGCCGACGGTGGCCGCCCTCGGCGAGGGGATCGACCTGGCCCTCGCCAACAAGGAGTCCCTGGTCGTCGGGGGTGAGCTCGTGATGGCCCTGGCCGAAGCTACGGGCGCCCGAATCCTGCCGGTCGACTCCGAGCACTCGGCACTGCTCCAACTCATCACCGGGGAAATGCCCGGGACCGTCGAGCGCCTGACCCTCACCGCTTCGGGCGGTCCCTTCCGCGGTTGGAGTCCCGACCGGCTGGCCACCGTCACCGTCGAGCAGGCCCTCCGCCATCCGACCTGGGAGATGGGTGGGAAGATCACGATCGACTCGGCCACCCTGATGAACAAGGGGCTCGAGGTGATCGAGGCCCATCACCTGTTCGGGACGCCCTACGATCGGATCGACGTCGTCGTGCACCCCCAGTCGATCGTCCACAGCCTCGTGGCCCTCTCCGACGGGGCCACGCTCGCCCATCTCGGCTACCCGGACATGCGCGTCCCGATCTCCTACGCCCTCCACTACCCCGAGCGGGCGGCGCTCCCCGTGCCCCGGCTCGACCTCGCCGCGGTCGGGAGCCTGACCTTCGAGCCCGTCGACCCCGTCGCGTTCCCGTGCCTGCGCCTCGCCCGTGAGGCCGCAGCCGCCGGGGGGACGGGTCCGTGCGTGCTGAACGCCGCCAACGAGATCGCCGTCCACGCCTTCCTCGCCGGGCGGCTGGCGTTCACCGCCATCCCCGAGGTGATCGCCGCGGCCCTCGACGAGCTCGGGTCGGAGCCGGTCCGGGCCTTCGAGACGCTGTTCGAGGCCGACCGCCGGGCCCGGGAGCACGCCCGGCGGGAGGTCGCCGCCCGGGCGTCGGCCCCGTCGGCTCGCTGACCGATCCTTAAGGCGCGCCTGCCAGAATCCTCGTGTGTCCTGGGTTCTCGCGCTCGCCGGCTTCTGTGCCCTGATCATCCTCCACGAGTTCGGCCACTTCGCCGTGGCCAAGGCGGTCGGGATGCGGGTCGAGCGCTTCGCGCTCTTCTTCCCCCCGCTCCTGTTCAAGGTCCGCCGGGGCGAGACCGAGTACGGGATCGGGGCGATCCCGCTCGGCGGGTACGTGAAGATCAGCGGGATGAACCCCCAGGAGATCGACTCGCTCGACCCGGCCGTCCGCCACCGGGCCTACTACCTCCAGGCCCCGTGGAAGCGGGTCGCGGTGATTCTGGCCGGCCCGGCGGTCAACGTGATCCTCGCCTTCCTGATCTTCTGGGTCCTGATCATGACCGGAAGCCACGGGGCGTCGGAGTCGCTGGGCACGGCCGTGCCGACCACGCGGATCGGCGCGGTCGAGTCGCGCCAGCCGGCGACCGGCGTCCTGCGTCCGGGCGACCGGATCGTCGCCGTCGACGGCGTCACCGGCTCGCTGTTCCGGCTCTCCGATCAGATCGCCGGCCACGCCTGCGCCGGGAAGCCGACCAGCGGGTGCCGGGCGACGACGCCGGCCCGGATCACGGTCGATCGGGCCGGGCGCACCCTCACCTTCGCCCTGGCGCCCCGCTACGACGCCGTGGCCAAGCGCATGCGCCTGGGCTTCGGGTTCGCCGACACGGTCCCGGTCATCGGGCCGGTCCACGCCGCCGGGATCAGCCTCGACCGGATGTGGTCGATCACCACCACGACGCTCAGCGGCCTCGTCCACGCCTTCTACAGCCCGGCGGCCCGCCACCAGATCACGAGCGTGGTCGGCCTGACCACCGTGACCCACGAGCAGTTCGCCTTCGACACCTCCCGGGCCCTGGTCATCCTCGGCTTCATCTCCCTCGCCCTGGCGATCATGAACCTGCTCCCGTTCCTGCCCCTCGACGGGGGCCACGTCCTCTGGTCGGTGGCCGAGAAGATCCGCGGCCGGCGGATCTCGCTCGTGGCGATGGCGCGCTACAGCTCGGTCGGCTGCCTCCTGCTCGTCTTTCTCGTCTTCAGCGGGATCAGCAACGACATCCACCGCCTGGCCGGGCCCGGGTTCAACTGAGGCCTGCCGGCGTTCCGGGCCGGGCGGGCTGCGCTAGCTTTATGCCCCACGGCCGCGCGGCGACACGGAGCTGAGGAACACGATGGAGACCAATGGGAGCTCGCTGGGCACCGAGGCCACGACCCTGCCGACGGCGTTCCGGGCCACGGCCGCCCGCCACGCCGACGACGTGGCGATCCGGACCAAGGGCGACGAGCAGACGCTGACCTGGGCCGAGCTCCTCCGGCGATCGGACGCCCTGGCCGGGGGGCTGGCCGAGCTCGGGGTCGGGGCCGGGGACTCCGTCGCCCTGATGCTCTCCAACCGCCCGGAGTTCCACCTGGCCGACGCCGCGGCGATGACCCTCGGGGCCACGCCGTTCTCGATCTATCAGACCTACGCCCCCGGTCAGATCGCCTACGTCGTCGGGGACGCCGGGGCCCGGGTGGCGATCGTCGAGCAGCAGCACCTGCCTCGGCTGCTCGAGGCCCGGGCCGACCTGCCCGACCTCGCCCATGTGATCGTGGTCGACGACCCCGCGCCCGAGGACGCCGCCGACCAGGCCGGAGCCGGGGTCCTCCGCCTGGCCGACGTCGAGGCCTCGGCCCCGGCCGACTTCGACGGGGCCGCCACGGCGGCGAAGGTCGAAGCCGGGGACGTGGCCACTTTGATCTACACCTCGGGGACGACCGGCCCACCCAAGGGGGTCGAGCTGACCCACCGGAACCTGATCGCCACGTGCAACGCCGCCCACCGGGTGCTCCACTTTCCCGACGGGGCCCGGGTGATCTCCTGGCTCCCGGCCGCCCACGTGGCCGAGCGGGTCGCCCACCACTACCTCCCGCTGGTTCGCGGCCTCCAGGTCACCTGCTGTCCCGACCCGCGCCAGGTTCTCGGCTACCTGCCCGAGGTTCGCCCCTACTGGTTCTTCGCCGTCCCCCGGATCTGGGAGAAGCTCAAGTCGGGGCTCGAGACGATGATCGCCGGGCTGCCCGAGGATCAGCGCGCGGCGACCGAGGCCGCCGTGGCCGCCGCCGTCGACCGGGTCCGCCGCCAGCAGCGGGGCGAGCCGATCCCCGCCGAGCTCGAGGTCCAGGTCGCCGCGGCCGACGCCGAGATCTTCACCGGGTGGCGGGCCATGCTCGGGCTCGACCAGGTCGCCGAGATCAACGTCGGGGCCGCCCCGACCGCCGTGCCCGTGCTCGAGTTCTTCCACGCCATCGGCCTCCCGGTGGCCGAGCTGTGGGGGCTCTCGGAGACGTGCGGGGTCGGAACGGTCAACCCGATCGAGCGGATCAAGATCGGGAGCGTCGGGCCCCCGCTCGAGGGCGTGGAGCTCGCCCTCGACCCCGACGACGGGGAGGTCCTGATGCGGGGGGAGGTCGTCATGGCCGGCTACCGGAACCGCCCGGAGGAGACCGCCGCGTCGATCGATGCCGACGGGTGGTTCCACACCGGGGACGTCGGCCGCCTCGACGACGACGGGTACCTGACGATCGTCGACCGCAAGAAGGAGCTGATCATCAACGCCGCCGGGAAGAACATGTCTCCGGCGAACATCGAGTCTGCGCTCAAGTCCTCGACCCCGCTGATCGGCTGGGCCTGCTGCATCGGCGACCGGCGCCCGTACAACACCGCCCTGCTCGTCCTCGACGCCGACTTCGCCCCGGCCTGGGCCGCCCAGCACGGGATCGAGGGGGCGACCCTCGAGCAGCTGGCCGGGGAGGCGGGGGTCCTCGGCGTGGTCCAGGCGGCCGTCGACTCGGCCAACGCCGGCCTGGCCCGGGTCGAGCAGATCAAGAAGTTCACGATCGTCCCTGGCGACTGGGTGCCCGGGGGGGACGAGCTGACGCCGACGATGAAGCTCAAGCGCAAGCCGATCGCCGAAAAGTACGCCGCCGAGATCGAGGCGATGTACGCCTGAGCGCGCATGGGCCGGGGGCGTAGTGTGACGCGTCTCACACAGCCGGGCCGACCAGCCGGATAGCTTGGGGCTTCGCAGGTCGGCAGAGGCGACGATCTCGGGTGAGGGGGGTCGCCGCCGCCTCAGGGGGGTCTTTGATGGCGATCATCGGTAGTCACGGTCCCAAGCACCGGCCGCCGAGATCCAGGGCGCTGCTGGCGGCGCTCGTCCTCGGCGGGTCCCTCGGCCTGTCCGGGACGGCCGACGGCTTCGTCTACTGGGACGGATACGTCGCCTCTCCCACGTCGATCGACCGGGCGAACCTCGACGGGTCGGGCGTGACCGCGCCGTTCGTCACGATCGGCAACGACAACCCGTGCGGCGTCGCCGTCGATCACGGGCACATCTACTGGGGAGGGTCCAGCGGCAGCGAGATCGGACGGGCGAACCTCGACGGGTCCGGGGCCGCCAACGGCTTCGTCACGGGCGCCGTCGAGCCGTGCGGAGTCGCCGTTGACGCCGCCCACGTCTACTGGGCCAGCTACGGCCGCGGGGCACCCGGCGTGGGCACCACGATCGGGCGGGCGAGCCTCGACGGGACCGGCGTGAATCAGAGCTTCGTCACCGGAGCCGTCAGTCCGTGCGGGGTCGCCGTCGACGCCGGCCACGTCTACTGGGCCAACTCCGGGTCGGGGACGATCGGGCGGGCGAACCTCGACGGGAGCGGCGCCGACCCGAGCTTCATCACGGGTGCCACCGAGCCGTGCGGGGTCGCGGTCGACGCCGGCCACGTCTACTGGACCGACCGGCTCCCGAACGGCGGGGGGACGATCGGGCGGGCGAACCTCGACGGGACGGGGGCTGATCAGAGCTTTATCGCCGACGCCGCGGCCGGGGCGCCCATGGGCGGCACCCTGTGCGGGATCGCCGTCGACGCCGGTCACGTCTACTGGGACACCTCGGACTTCGGGTCCGGCGGGCGGATCGTGCGCGCCAACCTCGACGGGACCGGCGTCGACCGGGGCTTCGTGACGATTCCCGGGGCCGGGAGCGCGAGCACCCCGTGCGGGGTCGCCGTCGACGTCCTCCTCCCCTCGACGACCACGGTCTCCGGGTCGCCGTCGTCGAGTGTCTACGGGCAGCCGGTCAGTCTCACGGCGACGGTCGTCAACGCTCCGAGTCCCGCGCCGATCATCCCGACCGGGGCGGTGCAGTTCGCGATCAACGGCGACACCGTCACTGACCCGATCGCGCTCGGCTCCGACGGCCGGGCGACCTTCACGCCGCCGGATCCGCTCGACGTGGGCGACGAGGTGACCGCCGAGTACACCGGGAACGCGCAGCTCGGCCCGAGCACGTCGCCGATCCTCCTCCCCGCGGTGCAGCCGGCGGCCAGCTCACTGGTCCTGCGCTCGT
>JAXDHK010000192.1:0-4040 GCA_034664545.1 Solirubrobacteraceae bacterium | reverse complement strand
TGATGGCCGCCCCCCGCCGGGTGACGGTCGACGGGTTCGAGCTCCAGTTCGCCACCAACCATCTCGGCCACTTCGCGCTGACCGGGCTCCTCTTCGACCGGCTCCGGGCGGCGCCGGCCGGGCGGGTGGTCACCGTGTCGAGCATCCTCCACCGGCGGGGGAGGATCGACTTCGACGACCTCCAGGGCGAGCGCGGATATCGGCCGTGGGCGGCCTACGCCCAATCGAAGCTGGCCAACCTGCTCTTCTGCTTCGAGCTCGACCGCCTGTGTCGGGCGGCGGACCTCGACCTGGCCAGCCTGGCCGCCCATCCGGGCTACGCCGCCACCCGGCTCCAGTCGAGCGGACCCCGCCGGCCAGTCGAGCGCCTCCTCTTCCCGATCGGAAACCTCCTGTTCGCCCAGAGCGCCGCAGCCGGGGCCCTGCCGGTCCTCTACGCGGCGTCCGCGCCCGATCTCCCGAGCGGCGTCTTCGTCGGACCCGACGGTTCCGGGGAGCGCCGGGGCCATCCGCGGGTGGTCGCGCCGGCCCCGGCGGCGCTCGACCTGGAGACCGCGGCCCGGCTGTGGGAGGTCTCGGAGGCGCTGACCGGCGTCGACTGGCTGGCGCCGGCGAAGTCAGCGTGAGGGGCGCTTGGGCCGGACCGGCCCCTTGGCGCCCTTCGCGGACGGGCGCCCCTTGGCCGGCTTGGCGGGGGCCGTCTCCTTGGCGCCCGCGGTCGCCCGGGCGGAGCCGCCGCCCCGCCGGGTCTGGCTCGACCCGCCGGTCGCCGGCTTGCCGTTGGCCGCCGCGGCGCCACGGCCCGGGGTGGCGCCCTTCGCCTTGGCCTGGCTCGCGCCCTTCGCCGGGGCCGTCCCCTTGGCCGGCTTGGACGCGGCCGCGCCGCGCGTCGGGGCGGCGCCCCGGGAGGAGCCAGTGCCGCGGGTGGCCGCCGCGCCCTTCGCGCCGGTCGACCCCTTCGCCGCGGACGCGCCCTTGGGCCCGCCCTTCGCCGCGGCGGCGCCCTTCGCCCCGCCGCCGGCCCCCCGGCCCCCGATCTTGGCGGCCCGCTGCTTGCGCCGGCCGACGTAGGCCAGGACGGCCAGGGCGATGCCGACGACGAAGAGGCCGAGCAGGATGCCGGGCGCCAGACCGATGCCGCCGAAGAAGAGGGCGATCAGCTCGACGACCCCGAGGCCGAGGGCGAGGATCCCGATCACGAGGACGGCGAGGATCGCGAAGCCGCGGATCCGGAGGACGACGCTCGATCCCGGAGGCGGGACGATCAGCCCCATCAGGCGCAGGCCCATCAGCGCCCGCCCGGACGGGGGGGCTTGGCCGAGCTTCTCGACGGCGTGCTTGAGGTCGTCGGCCCGCCGTTCGGCGAGGGCGAGTGAGGCGTCGGCCATCCGGCGGATCTGCATCCGCTCCTGGGGCCGGGAGGCGGCGATCGCACGCTGGAAATAGGTGCGGGCGGTGGCGGCGTCGTAGCGCTCGGCGGCCCGGGCGCCGAGGATCGCCAGGGCGATCGACCGGTGCTTGGACTCGCTCTCGAGCTGCTCGTCGGTCCGGTCCTGCATGTCCTCCATCAGGCTCTGAGGCAGACCCTGCTCGACGCGCACCTGACGTTGCTTGGCCATCGATCCGAAGTCTAGGGATCCGGGCCAGGGTCCGAGGGATATATTCGGCGAGTGAGGACCGCTCCCCCGCGACCGGCAGCCCGGACGCCGACCACCCGGAGCCGCGGGCGGGCCGGCGCGATCCTCGCCGCCGCCATCCTCGTTCTCAGCCCGGGCGTCGCCCGGGCCCAGAGTCCGCTCGGGCCCCTGCCGAGCCAGCCGACCTCGACCCCGACGATCGCCCCGCCGACGACCAGCGCGCCGACCACACCCGGCGGGGGCCTGTCCACGACCGAGCAGATCGGGCTGTTCGCGGCCGCCCTCCTCCTGATCGGGGGGATCGCGTTCCTGATCAGACGCGACGCCGGGGCGCACGCACCGGCCGGCAAGGTGGCCGGATCGGGACCCCGGGCGACGATCCAGCCTCGGGGCAAGCGGGTCGAGAAGTCCCGCGCCAAGGCCAAGGCGGCCCGTCGCCAGCGCAAGCGTACGCGCGCCCGCTGACCGTCGGCGGTCAGTCTTGTTCGCGCTGGGCCTGCATGCGGGTGCGCTTCTCGGCGGCTTCGGCTCGCGCGAGAGCGGCCTGGGCGCGAAGTAGCCCGGCCTCCGCGCGCTCGCGGGCAGCCGCAGCGCGTTCCTGCGCGTGTCGGTGAAGGCTCGAGGCGTTGACGGGCTTGGGCTGCTGGGACGGCGGCAGGTCGCGGACGTCACGGACGTCGTCGATCGCTTCTTGATGGTCGTCGCGGCCGATCTGAGCGTGATCGAGTGCCTGTTGGTTGACGTCCTGGTTGGCCTGACCGCGATCGAGCCGCGCTTGGGTGTCGTCGAACGCACGAGCGGTGCTCTCGCCTTCAGGCCCATGCCGACGCCGCTTGGCGTCCAGGTACGCCTGGTCTCGTTCTACGCGGGCTTGATCGCGGTCGCCGAGCAGTTGCTCGCGGTCGCCCAGAACCTGCTCGAGGTCGGCGAGGTTCTGCTCCTGGATCAGTTCGCGATCGGGATCCGACTTGTCATCTGGAGTGCTCATGCGCTCCTCGCTCGGTTTGGGTTCTGGGGCCACAGCTCGTCGATCGGTGCGGGTCGCCCGGTCAGGAAGCCCTGGGCGAAGTCGACGCCCATGCTCACGAGCAGCTCGAGTGTCGCGTGATCCTCGACGCCCTCAGCGATGGTCTTGATGCCAAAGCCGTGGGCGACGGCCACCATCGCGTGCACCACGTGGCGGTCGGTGTCGTCGCGCACGAGGTTGCGAACGAACTCGATGTCGATCTTCAGGTAATCGACCGGCAGGTGCTTGAGGTAGGTGAACGATCCGAAGCCCACGCCGAAATCGTCGAGCGCGAACGAGCAGCCCACCGCGCGTAGTCGCTCGGCGAAGCTCCGCACGGCAGGCAGGTTCGCCACGACGGCCGTCTCGGTGATCTCAAAGATGATGTTCCGCCGCGGTGCCCCGCTGACGGAGACCAGTCGCTCGATCTCGGCGGCGTGTTCGGGTGCCGAGATGGTCCGGCCGGAAAGGTTGATCTCGACCCGGTGGCTCTTGGCGAGCTGCAGGCCCCGCGCTACGACCCACAGATCGATCGGGGCAACGAGGTCAAAGCGTTCCGCGGGCGGCAGGAACTCGCCTGGCGCGATCAGAACCGGCGAGCCCTCACGATCGATCATCCGTACCAGCAGCTCGGCCTGCGTCACCTCGCCGTTGGCGAGGTCGACAATCGGCTGGCCATGCAGGACGAGCCGATCCTGCGAAACCGCCTCGTGGATGCGATCGGTCCAGCGTGCGCGGTCGCGTCGCTCGGCCTCGCGGACCCGACGGTCGGTGATGTCCGTCAACACCGTGCAGATCCCGCAGACGTCCCCCGCTTCGTCGCGGAGCCCGAACTTGACCCTCAGGAACAGCCGATCCTCCCCGTCCTGGCAGGCGACCTCCTCGCGCTCGACCGGTTCGCCGGTGCTCAGCACCCGTGCATCGTCCGCGCGCTCCCCGATGAGCATCTGCGCGGGCAGGACCGCGTCGTCGCTAAGACCATCGACCGCACCCGCACCCAGGCCGAAGCGGCGCTCGAACGCCTGATTGACCAGCCGGTAGCACTGATCAAGGCCCTTCACCGAGACCGCGTCAGGGATGTTGTCGAGGATCGAACGCAGGTCTCGATCACTGCCGTTGGGCAGGTACTGCTCGACCACCACACGGGTCAGCGAGGCCCGCGACGGCAGACCCGAGGCAACCTCCGCCACCGCCGCCACGAGACGATTCGGGGCGCCCAGCGGACCATCATCGACCACGCGGTCCATCTATAACAGATCGATCGACCGGCCTGATGGGAAATAGGCGTTCAGGCTGCCACCGGTGCGAGGGTGACGTGATGTCCGAGGGCCTCGAGTTTGCCGACGAGGCGCTTGGTGGCGCGGGCGGGGTCGCGGCGTTGGAAGTAGTCGCCGCCG
>JAXDHK010000191.1:0-3047 GCA_034664545.1 Solirubrobacteraceae bacterium | reverse complement strand
TGCTCCGAAACCAGGGCATCACCAGCCTGATCGTCACCGGGGTGACCACCGAGGTCTGCGTCCACACGACCGTCCGCGAGGGCAACGACCGGGGCTTCGAGTGCCTCGTGCTCTCCGACTGCGTCGGGTCCTACTTCCCCGAGTTCCACGAAGTCGGGCTGCGGATGATCGCGGCCCAGGGGGGGATCTTCGGCTGGGTAGCGGCGTCGGGCGCGCTGCTCGACGCTCTTGCGGCCGACACCGACGTGGGCGGCGGTCCAGAGGGACCCGCCGCACCGACCGACCAGCTCGCCAACGCCATCAGCCAGGGGGAATAGCCGCCATGTCGACCGCCGCTTCCATCCAACCGCCCCGCGCGTCGAAGCTCGGCGGGTCGCTGGGTCCGCTGTGGACCCGGGGCGACCTGAACGCCTTCTTCGGCCTCGGCATCAACATGCTGGTCAACGTCCTGGTCATCGCCGGCCTGACCGTCGGCGTGGTCCACCTCAGCCACCACGACGCCTTCCGGGTGATCCTCCCGGCGCTCGGCGTCGAGCTCCTCCTCGGCAACATCTTCTACTTCATGCTGGCCCGCCGGTTGGCCCGCAAGGAGGGCCGCGACGACGTCACGGCGCTCCCCTACGGCCCGAGCGTCCCCCACATGTTCATCGTCACGCTGGTGATCATGCTCCCGATCTTCCTGCGCACCCACGACCCGATCAAGGCGTGGGAGGGCGGCATCGCCTGGGCCTTCGTGATCGGCGTGATCATCCTGATCGGCGCCTTCATCGGGCCGACGATCCGCCGCTTCACCCCCCGGGCCGCGCTGCTCGGGACGCTGGCCGGGATCTCCATCACCTTCATCTCGATGCGCCCGGCCGCCCAGATGTGGGGCGCGCTGTGGATCGCCCTGCCGACCTTCCTCGTGATCGTGATCGGGTTCATCTCCGGGGTGCGCCTGCCTCGGAACTTCCCGGTCGGCCTGGCCGCGCTCCTGCTCGGGTCGGCGATCGCCTGGATCGGCGGCTACATGGACACGGCCGACGTCAGCAACTCGGTCCACGAGATCGCCCTCGGCCTCCCGTCGCTGAACATCAACCACCTGATCAACGGCCTCAACGGGATCTCGCCGCTCCTGGCCACGGCGATCCCCCTCGGGATCTACAACTTCACCGAAGCCATGAGCAACGTCGAGAGCGCGGCCGCGGCCGGGGACAGCTACAACCTCCGCCACGTCCTCTTGGCCGACGGGACCGGCGCCGTGATCGGCTCCGCCCTCGGGAGCCCCTTCCCCCCGGCCGTCTACATCGGCCACCCGGGCTGGAAGGCCGCCGGCGGACGGATCACCTACTCGCTGGCCACCGGCGTGGGCATCTTCCTGTTCTGCACGATCGGGCTGTTCCCGCTCCTGTCCGCCGTGCTCCCGATCCCGGCGATCGTCCCGATCCTCCTCTACATCGGCCTCGTGATCGGGGCCCAGGCCTTCGCCTCGGTCCCGCGGGCGCACTTCGCGGCGATCGTCCTGGCCGTGGTCCCGAACGTCGCCCAGTGGGCTTCGGGTCTCGTCGACAGCACCCTCTCGGCGGCGGGCACGAGCGCCGCCAAGGTCGGGTTCACCAACCTCGAGAACGCCGGCGTGATCTACGGGGGGCTCGTCTCGCTCGGCCAGGGGGCGATCCTCGCCGGCATGGTGCTCGGGGCCGTCGGGGCGCTGGTCATCGACCGGCGGTTCGAGGCGGCGGCCGCGTACTGCTTCTTCGGCGCCGGCCTGTCCTTCATCGGGCTGATCCACGGGCCCAAGGTCGGCTGGGACATCTCGCCGAAGATCGCCCTCGGCTACGCGATGGGCGGCGTCGTGCTCCTCGCCTTCTCGCAGCTCAAGGTCCCCCGCCGGGAGCCCGACCTGGCCGACCCGATCGATGCCGCCGACGCGGCCGCGGCGGCGGCGGCGGCCCTCCCGCCGGTATCGACCAACGGGCACGGCCCCGAGCTCGGGGTCCCCGGAGCGGAGCCGGTTCCCGCGTGAGCGCACGGAGCCCCGGCTCCCGGCATCATCGCCCTCATGAATGACGACCTCGGCATCCGGGGCCTGCTCGCCGACTACCACAGCGGCGCGCGGGCCCCGGCCGCCGTCCTCCGGGCCGCCCACGCCCGGGCCGAGGAGTCAGACCAGCCGGTCTGGATCACGCTGCTCGACTGGGACGTCGTCGCCGAGTACCTGGCCCGGCTCGGCGACCCCGGGCCCGACCGGCCCCTCTACGGCGTGCCCTTCGCCATCAAGGACAACATCGACCTGGCCGGGGCCCTGACCACGGCCGGGTGCCCGGCCTTCGGCTACCTGCCCGAGCGCAGCGCCTTCGTGGTCGACCGGCTGATCGCGGCCGGGGCGATCCCCCTGGGCAAGGCGAACATGGACCAGTTCGCCACCGGACTGGTCGGCACCCGCACGCCCTACGGGGCATGCCGGAGCGTGATCGACGGCCGCTACATCGCCGGGGGGTCGAGCTCGGGCTCGGCGGTGGCCGTGGCCGCCGGGATGGTCAGCTTCGCCCTGGGCACCGACACCGCCGGGTCGGGCCGGGTCCCGGCCGCGTTCAACGGGATCGTCGGGCTCAAGCCGTCGCTCGGCCTGCTCAGCACCCGGGGCGCCGTCCCGGCCTGCCGGACGCTCGACTGCGTCTCGATCTTCACCCGCGACGCCGCCGACGCCGGGCTCGTCCTCGCCGCCGCGGCCGCCCCCGACCCGGCCGATCCGTATTCCCGCCCTGCCCGCGCCCGCCCGGGTCGACCGCTCCCGCTCCGGATCGGCATCCCGCGCCCCGGGCAGCTCGACTTCTTCGGCGACGCCGGGGCGGCCGGGGCCTGGGAGCGGGCGCGCGCGCACGCCGAGGCGCTCGGCCTGCGCCTCGTCGAGACCGACCTCGCTCCGTATCTCGAGGCTGCCCGGCTCCTCTATCACGGGGCGTGGGTGGCCGAGCGGACGGCGGCGGTCGGCGAGTTCGTCGCCCGCCACCCCGACGAGGTCGACCCGGTCGTCGGGCCGATCATCGCCGGGGGCGCTCGCCCGA
>JAXDHK010000190.1:0-13683 GCA_034664545.1 Solirubrobacteraceae bacterium | reverse complement strand
ACCCCACGCTCCGGACGGTCTGGATCCGGCCGCCGTAGTCCTGGCCGAGCTTGGCCCGCAGGCGGCGGATGTGGACGTCGACCGTCCGCTCGCCCCCGTAGTAGTCGTAGCCCCAGACCCGGCTGAGTAGGGCCTCCCTGGTGAACACCCGGCCCGGGTGGGTCGCCAGGAACTTGAGCAGCTCGTACTCCATGTAGGTGAAGTTGATCGGCCGGCCGTCGATCGAGACCTGGTAGTTGGCCAGGTTGAGCTCGAGCGCCCCGACCCGGAGCACGTCCACGTCGCTCCCGGACCCCTGCTGGCGGGCGCGGGCGATGCGGATGCCGAGCTCGAGGTCCGAGTAGGGCCGGACGATCAGCTCGTGGCCGGCGGCGACTCCCGCCCCGTCGCGGAGGTCGTCGGGGTCGAGGGCCACGACCCGGGGAACGTCACTCAGCTCGTCGTCGTCGGCCAGGCGCTGGCAGAGCTCGCCGACTCCCGGGCCCCCACCCCCGGCGAGGACGAGCATCAGCGTCGGGCGTCGCTCGGCCCCCCCGTCGGCGGCGCTCGGGCGCAGCGACCCGTTGGCGCTCACCCGCCGCGGGCTGAACCCGAGGTCGGCGAGCGTCCGGGCGCTGTCGGCGGCCTCGCCGGAATCGGTCGCGTAGATCCAGGCCTCGCTCACAGCCGCAGGTACCGTCGCCGCTCATAGGAGCTGACGGTCGTGCTGTACTCCGCCCACTCCCGGCGCTTGTTGAGCACGTACCAGTCGCACAGCCGGTCCCCGAGGGTGTCCCGGGCGAGCTCGGAGGCGTCGAAGAGGTCGGTGGCCTCGTCCAGGTCCCGGGGCAGGCGCCGGGTCAGGGGCCCGGCCTCGTCGACCGTCTCGGCCTCGAGCTCGTACCCGCGCTCGATCCCCCGGAGTCCGGCCCCGAGCACGAGCGCGAAGACGAGGTAGGGGTTGGCCGCCGGATCCGGCGACCGGAGCTCGATCCGGGCCCCGCCCGGCCGGTCGCGGCGCAGGGACGGGACCCGCACGAGCGCCGACCGGCCGTGGCGGGTCCAGCTGACGTGCTGGGGGGCCTCGAAGCCGTTGGCCAGCCGCTTGTAGGAGTTGACCCACTGGTTGGTGACCGCGCACAGCTCCGGCCCGTGGGCGAGGATCCCGGCGAGGAAGGCCCGGCCGACCGGCGAGAGGACCTCGGCCTGGTCGGGGCTGTAGAACGCGTTCCCGTCGGCGTCGAACAGCGAGAGGTGGAGGTGCATGCCCGAGCCCGGCTGGCCCTCGACCGGCTGGGGCATGAAGGTCGCGTAGCAGCCGACCGTCCGGGCGGCCTCCTTGACCGCCAGGCGGAACGTCATCAGGGCGTCGGCCATCGACAGGGCGTCGGTGTGCTGGAGGTCGAGCTCGTGCTGGGAGGGCGCGACCTCGTGGTGGGCGCTCTTCACCGGGATCCCCATCTGCTCGAGGTACTCGATCGTCCGCCGGCGGAAGTCGCTCCCGACGTCGAGGGCGGTCAGGTCGAAGTAGGCGCCCTCGTCGAGGGCGACCGGCAGGGCATCCTCGACCCCCCGGGCCGACCCGTCCCCGGGCGGGGCCGCGTAGAGGAAGAACTCGATCTCGCTTCCGACCTCGAAGCTGAAGCCGAGCTCGGCGGCCTGGCGGACCACCCGGGTCAGGGCGAGCCGGGAGTCGGCGGCGAACGGCCGGCCGTCGGGACCGCGGACCTCGCAGAACATCCGGGCCACCAGCGAGCCCGGGCGCCAGGGCAGGATCTGGAAGGTCAGGGGGTCGGGGTGGGCGATGACGTCGCGCTCGGCCAGGCGGACCGACCCCTCCAGGGAGGACCCGTCGACCCCGACTCCGTCCTCGAGCGCGCTCGCCAGCTCCGAGACCGGGATGGCCATGCTCTTGAGGGAGCCGAGCACGTCTACGAACCAGAGTCGGACGAACCGGACCCCGCGATCTTCAACGCTGCGCAGCACGAAGTCATGGCGTGCCTCGACCGAGCCATCGACGCTCACCGGCCGAGTCTAGGTTCCGGGCCCCCCGCCGGACACCGACCGCCGGTCCAGAGCCGCATGGACAACAGGTCGAGTGGGCGTGTACGAGGTCGTCTCCGCCGTCCGGGGCCCGACGCTCGGCGGGCGCCTCAGCGCGGACCGGGCCGAGGATCCGGTGACTCGCGACGCTCGACTCCGCCGGTCGGCGGGGCACGGCGTCAAGATCGAGGTTCGCTGGGCGGCGAGACCGGGGTAGGCTGGGAGCCGATGGCCAAGCCTCCCCCGACCGACCCCAAGCCGCCGGGCGACACCCGGGAGGCCCGCCAGCGCGAGCGGGCCGCCCGCCGCACCCCACCGGCCGAGGGCATGGTCCCGGCCCGCGAGCGCCGGGGGACGAAGGTCGAGCGCGGGACGATGCGCCTGGTCGCCACCGGCGGGATCGTCGGCATCGACGTGCTCCTCGGGGCGATCCTCGTCGGCCAGAACGTCGCCGGCTGGATCGTCGGGCTGGCCATCGGCGTGATCTCGCTGATCCTCGCCGCCGTGCTCTGGTCCTCGCGCCAGCTGTAGGTCCCTGCTAGGCCCGGCAGGGGCCGTGCGGGACCGATCCGTGGGCGGCCACCGTGGCCAGGGCCTGGGCGACCGCCCGGTTGGCCACGCCGTAGCCGCCGAGGATGCCCGCGCCGAAGGTCTCGGCGACCACGGTGGCCACCACCCGGCCCCGGGCGTCGATCATCGGCCCCCCGGAGTTGCCCGGCCGGACGAGCCCGCGCAGGGGGGTGAGGGAGCGCATCACCGAGCCCTGGCCGAAGGCGTCGGGGGCCATGCGCGAGACGGTCTCCCCGATCCGGCCCGAGCGCAGGTCGAACGGCCCGTCGTGGGGGAAGCCCATGATCGCCGCCGCCCGGCCGGCCGGGGGGTCGACGGCGAGCGGGAGCGGGGGGAGGTCGAGTCCGGCGACCCGGAGGACGGCGATGTCGTTGCGCGTGTCGAAGCCGATCACCTCGGCCGTGAACTCCTCGGAGTCGTCGCCGAGCTGGACGATGGTGTCGTTCTCGCCGGCCACGACGTGGGCGTTGGTCACGACCTCCCCGGGCGCGGCCACCCAGCCCGAGCCCTCGAGGCCGACGCCGCAGGCGGTTCCGACCACGCGTACGACGCTGACCCGGGCCCGGCGGACCGCGCTCGAGCGGGTGATCTGGCGGGTCGGCCGGGCGATCCGCGACTGGGGGCCCTGGAGCGCCGGGAGCGGGTCGAAGGGCGCGAGGGCGCTGAGCACCCCCCCGGGCGGCGGGAGGATCGCGTTCAGCCCCCGGAGGGTCGCCGAGCGCTCGACGTCGCGGCGCAGGCCGAGGCTGTCGTGGGGGACCTCGAGCGCCACCGCCCCGAGCATCCAGGCCACGCCGAGGGCGATGCACGCCGAGAACGCCGCGCCCAGGAGGGGGTCGGCCCGGCCGGGGAGCACGAGGCGACCCGACTCGCGCAGGCGCGCCCCGAGCGAGCCCATGGCCAGGGCGGCGAAGGACCCGACGAGGAGGGCGGCGAAGAACCCGAACACCGGGGTGGCGAGCGAGCGCCCCCGGGGCGGGAGGATCGCCTCGGCGACCTGGGTGGCGAGCACCGCGCCGATCAGGAAGCCGGTGAGCGCGAACAGGCTGATGACGAACCCGCGGCGCAGGCCGACCAGGGCGAGCCCGACCGTGGCCGCGAGGATCAGGAGGTCGAGCATCCGGGTCTAGGTTCGCCGGGCCCGGACCGACTCCTCGCCCGCCGGCACCCGGTGTCGTGTTGAATGGTCCTGGCCGTGATCATCTCATCCCAATCGCGCTACACCTACTAGCATGCCCCGACCCGAGACCCCCCCCGCCCCGGTCACCCCGTCGACCTTCCCGGCCGCGGAGATCGTCGAGCGGCTCCGGGCGATCTGCGGCGACGAGCACGTGCTCACCCACGCCCACGACCTGCGGACCTACCAGTCCGACGGGCTCCTCCACTACCACGTCGTCCCCCCGGTCGCCGTCCTCCCGGCCGACGCCGCCGAGGTCCACGCCGTGGTCCGGGCCTGCTACGAGCTCAAGGTCCCGTGGGTCGCCCGGGGTGCCGGGTCCGGCCTCTCGGGCGGGGCGCTCCCGATCGCCGACGGGGTGCTCCTCGTCCTCAGCCGGATGCGCCGGGTGCTCGAGGTCGATCTCGAGAACCAGCGGGTCGTGGTCGAGCCCGGGGTGACCAACATCGCGATCTCCCACGCCGCCGGCCCCGCCTACTTCTTCCCCCCCGACCCCTCGAGCCAGATCGTCTGCTCGATCGGCGGGAACGTCGCCGAGAACTCGGGCGGGGCCCACTGCTTCAAGTACGGGTTCACGACCAACTACGTCACCGGCCTCGAGGTCGTCCTGCCCGACGGGAGCGTCGTCGAGCTCGGGGGCAAGCACCTCGACCCGACGGGCTACGACCTGCTCGGGGCGTTCGTCGGGTCGGAGGGGACCCTCGGCGTCGCCACCCGGATCACGCTCCGGGTCGTCCCGACGCCCGAGACGGTCAAGACGCTGGTCGCCTTCTTCCCCGACACCCGCACCGCCGGCGGCGCGGTCTCGGCGATCGTCGCGGCCGGTCTCGTCCCGGCGGCGATCGAGATGATGGACGCCCTGGCCATCCACGCGTCCGAGCAGATGGCCCACGCCGGCTGGCCGACCGACGCCGGGGCCGCCCTGCTCGTCGAGCTCGACGGGCCGCGGGAGGAGTGCGAGGCGCGCTTCGAGGAGCTCGAGACCCTCTGCCGGGAGAGCGAGTCGACCGGGGTCCGGGTGGCCGGGACGCCGGCCGAGCGGGCGGTGTTCTGGAAGATGCGCAAGTCGGCCTTCCCCGCCGCCGGGCGGATCTCCTCCCACTACTTCGTCCAGGACGGCGTCGTCCCGCGCACGCGCCTGCCCGACGTGCTCGGCCGGATCGAGGAGCTCGGGCGCGAGTACCGCCTGCGGGTGGCGAACGTCTTCCACGCCGGCGACGGGAACCTCCATCCGCTCGTCAGCTACGACGGCCACGTCCCGGGCGAGGCCGCCCGGGCGGAGGAGCTCTCGGGCCTGATCCTCCAGGCATGCCTCGACGCCGGGGGGTCGATCACCGGGGAGCACGGGGTCGGAGTCGACAAGCAGGCCTACATGGGCAAGATGTTCGCCGAGGCCGACCTCGCCGCCTTCCAGATGCTCCGGTGCGCGTTCGACCCCGACGGTCTGGCCAACCCCGGGAAGGTCATGCCCACCCCCCGCCTCTGCGGCGAGGTCCCGGGTCCCTACCGGGTCCACCCGCTCGAGGCGGCCGGTCTGGCCGAACGATTCTGATGGCCGGCTCCGGCGGGACGATCGCCGTGGCGGGGACGGCCCGGCCCGAGGACTCGGGCACGGTGGCCGAGCTCCTCGCCGGGGGGCGCCGGGTCCGCCCGGTCGGGGGCGGCACGAAGCTGGCCTGGGGGTCCCCGGGAGACCCGCCGGAGCTCCTCGTCTCGACCGAGCGCCTCGACGCGATCGTCGAGCACAACGCCGGCGACCTGACCGTCGTGCTCCAGGCCGGGGTCCCCCTGGCCGCCGCCCAGGAGCGCTTCGCCGCGGCGGGTCAGCGCCTCTGCCTCGATCCCCCCGACGGGTCCGGCCGGGCCACGCTCGGCGGGATCCTCGCCACCGGGGACACCGGCCCCCTGCGCCACCGCTACGGCGGGGTGCGCGACCTGATCCTCGGCGTCCGGGTCGCCCTGCCCGACGGGACGGTGGCCCGGGCGGGCTCGAACGTGATCAAGAACGTCGCCGGGTACGACCTGGCCAAGCTGATGTGCGGGGCGCTCGGGACGCTCGGGGTCATCTGCGAGGCGACGCTCCGCCTCCACCCGCTCCCCGAGCAGACGGTGACCGTCGCCGGGCGGGCCGCCGGCCCCGGGGTCCTGGCGGCGGCGGCGCGCCTCCTGGCCGGGCGAGCGCTCGAGCTCGAGGCCCTCGATCTGCGCTGGGACGGACCCGCCGCCGGGGGCTCCGTGCTCGCCCGGGCGGCCGGGCGGACGGCCCCGGGCACGGCGCGCGCCGTCGCCGCCCTCCTGCGCGAGGCGGGGACCGAGACCGAGATCCACGAGGACGACGACCCGCTCTGGGCCGAGCAGCGCGCCCGCCAGCGTCCGGAGCACCACGGGGCGGTCGTCCGGGTCGCCGGGGTCCCGGGAGACCTGGAGCGGGTGCTCGCGGCCGCCGAGAGCGCCGTCGCCCGGGCGGGGCTCGGGCTCGCCTGGGTTCGCCTGCCCGGCGATGACCCCGAGCGCCTCGCGGCGCTCCGCTCGGCGCTCCACCCGGCGGCGTGCGTCCTCCAGGACGCCCCCGAGCCGCTCCGGGCGGCCGTCGACCCGTGGGGCCTGCCCGAGGGCCCCGAGCTCGACCTGATGCGTCGGGTCAAGGCCCGCTTCGACCCCGGACGGATCTGCAACCCCGGTCGCTACGCCGGGGGGATCTGAATGTCGACCGAGCCGCCGCCGGTATCCATCCCCGCCTCCGCCTGGGACGACCAGCGCCCGCCGGCGCCCGAGCTGATCGACGACTGCGTCCACTGCGGCTTCTGCCTGCCGACCTGCCCGACCTACGCGCTCTGGGGCGAGGAGATGGACTCGCCCCGGGGACGGATCGCCCTGATGGCGTTGGGCCACGAGCAGGCGGAGCTCTCCGACCAGATGGTCACCCACTTCGACCGCTGCCTCGGGTGCATGGCCTGCGTCACGGCCTGCCCGTCGGGCGTCCAGTACGACCTCCTCCTCGCCCAGACCCGCCCCCAGGTCGAGCGCCTCCACGCGCGCACCCCGGCCGACCGGGCCTTCCGCCGCCTCGTCTTCTCCCTCTTCCCCCACCCGGGGCGCCTGCGGGCGCTCGTCCCGGCGCTGATCCTGGCCCGGGCCCTCGGCCTCGAGCGCCTCCTCCCCGCCCGCCTTGCCCGCCTGCGGGCGATGGCCGCGATGGCCCCGGCGGTGTCCCTGCGCGCCGCCTGGCACCAGCTCCCCGCGGTCACCCCGGCCCAGGGCGAGCGGCGGGGGACGGTGGCCCTCCTCCAGGGCTGCGTCCAGCGGGTGTTCTTCGCCGAGGTCAACCGGGCGACGCTCGCCGTGCTGAGCGCCGAGGGCTACGAGGTCCACGTCCCGCGCCGGCCGAGCTGCTGCGGGTCGCTGGCCCTCCACACGGGCTACGAGGAGGACGCCCGCCGGTCGGCCCTCGAGACGATCGAGGCGTTCGCCGGCTACGACACGGTGGTGGTCAACGCCGCCGGCTGTGGGTCGGGGATGAAGGAATACGGTCACCTGACCGGTGACGAGGACTTCCCGGCCAAGGTGGTGGACGTCCATGAGTTCCTCGCCGGAATCCCGCCCCGGGCCGAGCGCCACCCGCTCGCGGTGCGCGTCGCCTACCACGACGCGTGTCACCTGGCCCACGCCCAGCAGATCCGCGACCAGCCCCGCGCCCTCCTGACCGGGATCCCCGGCCTCGAGCTGGTGACCCCGGAGGAGTGGGAGATCTGCTGCGGGTCGGCCGGGGTCTACAACCTGCTCGAGCCCGAGCCCGCCGCCGCCCTCGGCGCCCGCAAGGCGGCGAACCTCGAGGCCGTCGGGGCCGAGGTGATCGCCGCGGCCAACCCCGGGTGCGCCCTCCAGATCGCCCGCCACCTCGAGCGTCGGCTCCCGATCGTCCATCCGATCGAGCTGCTCGCCCGGTCCCTCGCGGGGGCCGGCCCGCCGGTCGCGCCGCGCCGCTAAGCATCCGGGCGGCGGCGCCTCCCTTCACGGGTGAGCCACCCCCCGGATTGATCCGGGAAGGCCCCCCGCGCGCACACCAGACACACCCGCCCGGACGATCCAAGACGCGACGGGTAAGACCAGGGGGCATGCGCGGGACGGTTTTCCGACGCTCGCCCCGAAGCCTGCCAATCGGAGGTATCCGACATGTCGCACCCCGTGTCCGAGGAAGCCGGGCCGAAGCCGGCCGGCGCACTCGAGGTTCTCGCCCGCGATCCGAGCGAGCGCAAGAAGTTCCTGAAGATGGTCGGCAAGGGCGTCGGCGGTGCCGCCGCCGCCAGCTCGCTGGCCGCCCTGATCGCGGCCTGCGGGTCGAGCAGCTCCACCAAGAGCACGAGCTCGAGCCCGGCGGCCAAGTCGGCCACCACGGCGTCGAACACCGGCGACATCGCGATCGTCAACTACGCGCTGACGCTCGAGTACCTGGAGACCGAGTTCTACAAGAAGGTCATCAAGTCCGGTCTCTTCATGGGCAAGGTCCAGGACCTCCTGAAGACGATCGGCGCCCAGGAGCAGACACACGTCAACGCCCTCAAGGCGACGGTCAGGACGCTCGGGGGGACGCCCGCCGCCAAGCCGGCCGGGAAGTTCCCGGTCGACAACGCGACGAACGTCGCCAAGCTCGCCGCCACCGTCGAGAACCTCGGCGCCGCGGCCTACCTCGGCCAGGCCGGGAACATCCAGAACCCGCAGGTGCTCGCGGCCGCCCTGGCCATCCACACGGTCGAGGCCCGCCACGCGGCGATCCTCAACCAGCTGACCGGTCAGTCCATCACCCCGGATGGCGCGTTCGCCAAGCCGATGTCGATGGAGCAGGTCCTGGCCGCCGTCAAGCCGTTCATCTCCTAACCACCCGCAAGCACAGAGAGGATCAAGTCAAATGGCAGATTCCAAGTTTGCGGCGCCCGAGATGGCCGCAATCGAAGTCAAGGGCCTCACCCGTGAGGCGTTCCTGATCCGCGGCACCCTCGCCGCGGTCGCGGTCGGCGGCGTCGGAGCCGTCGGGCCGTTCCTGTCCGACGCGTTCGCCCAGTCGGCGTCCGGGGATCTCGCGATCCTGAACTACGCGTTGACGCTCGAGTACCTCGAGTCCGAGTTCTACAACGTCAAGGCCAAGACGGTCGGCCTCACCGGCGCGGCCAAGTCGCTCGCCGCGGTGATCGGGATGCACGAGGCCGCGCACGTCGCGGGCCTCGAGCAGGCGATCAAGGGAGCCGGGGGAACGCCGGCCAAGAAGCCGACGTTCAAGTTCCCGGTCACCAACCAGAAGCAGTTCCTGGCGCTGGCCTCGGTGCTCGAGAACACCGGCGTCTCGGCCTACAACGGCCAGGGCCCGAAGCTCCAGAACAAGGCCTACCTCGGCACGGCCGGCGCGATCGTCCAGATCGAGGCCCGCCACGCCGCGGCGATCAACTACATGATCGGGCTCTCGCCGACCCCCGACGGGGGCTTCGACAAGCCGCTGGAGATGGCCCCGGTGCTCAAGGCGGTCAAGCCGCTGATCGCCGCCTAGCCCGCGCGGTCGGTTGCCTTACATCGCCCGGGTGGCACGCGGGTCTCGGGGTACACCTCACCCGAGACCCGCGACCCCCCGAGGAGGGTGACGAATGGCGACTGGTGAGACGGGATTCGACGCCGCTCGGTGTCACGAGTTCCTCAAGGACCTGCCGGAGGCGGCGAAGGCCGCCGCCTGAGGCGGGCGGTCAGCTGCCGGCCGTAGGGCCCGCGCCCGGTCAGGCACGTCGCCCCGCACCGAGCGGCCAGGGTCAGCGCCCCGTCGAGGTCCTCCCCGGCGGCCAGGCCGTAGGTCAGCCCGGCAGCGAACGAGTCCCCGCAGCCGTAGGCGTCGACGACCGGGCCCGGGACCGGCGCCGCCGCCCACATCCCCTCCGGCCCGGCGGCGGCCTTCCAGGTCCCACCAAGGGCCCCCCGGGTGACCACGACGTACTCGGCGCTCGCCCGGAGCTCGTCGGCCGCGGCGAGCTCGATCGGGTCCCCGGCACTGAAGACGAGCGCGTCGAGCGGCACGGGCCGGATGCTCCCCGCCCGAGCGCGGGGGGTGGCGACGAGCACCTTCGCGGCGCGGGCGGCTTCCAGGGCGCCGGCGTCCCCGGCGGTGAAGTAGACGCCGGCGGTCGCGGCGAGGCGCTCCCACGGAAGGTCGTCGGCCGCCCGGGGGGCGAGGCGGTCCCCGAGCGTCGCGATCGTCCGCTCGCCGGCGTCGTCGACGAAGGTCAGGGCCCGGCGGGTGGCCTGTGCCCGGGGGGCGGCGTGGACCTCGACGCCGAGCTTCTGGAGCCGCTCGCGCGAGCGGCGCCCGAGCTCGTCCTCCCCGAGCGCCGTGTAGAGCGCGGCCCGGCCGGCGAGGCGCGCGAGCTGGACGGCGGCGACCGCCCCGCCCCCGCCGACCTCCTCCCAGGTCTCCCCCGCGTGGACGACCTCGCCGGCCACCGGGACGTGGGCGACCCGGGCGAACTCGATCCACTCGACATGTCCGACGACGGCCACGCGCATCCCCTGGAGTCTCACACCCCGGCAGGCGGTAGCGTCTCGACCGGAGCCCCCGACCAACCACCGCCGACGGGAGAACCCCATGCCGCTAGTCGAGTTCGAGGCCGCCGCGACGCCCGCGTCCGGGTACCTGGCCGTGCCCGCATCCGGGGGTGGCCCGGCCGTGGTCGTCCTCCAGGAGTGGTGGGGCGTGGATGACCACATCCGCGGCGTCTGCGACCGCCTCGCCGGAGCCGGGTTCATCGCCCTGGCGCCCGATCTCTACCACGGCGAGACGACCGACCAGCCGGACGAGGCCCAGCAGAAGATGATGGCCCTCTCGATGAAGCGGGCCGAGCAGGAGATGGCCGGGGCGGTCGCCCTCCTCGCCGCCCACGAGGGCCGGACCGGGACGGGCGTCGGGGCGATCGGCTGGTGCCTGGGCGGGGGCCTCGCGATCTGGGCGGCGGCGACGAACCCCGAGATCCGGGCGACGGTCAGCTTCTACTACGTGATGCCCCACGCCAAGCCCGACTTCTCGGCCATCGCGGGCCCGGTCCTCGGGCACTTCGGGACCAAGGACGACTTCGTGCCGGTCGAGGCGGCCGAGGGTCTCCTCGAGGAGCTGCGCGCGGCCGGCGTCGACGCCGAGTTCGTCTTCCACGACGGCTCGGGCCACGCCTTCTTCAACGACACCAACCGCCTCGGCACCTACGACCCGGACGCCGCCGAGCGCGCCTGGGAGCGGACGGTCGAGTTCCTGCGCGAGAACCTGAAGTAGTAGCTCAGGCCCCGATCCGCTCGCCGGTGACGGTGAGGTGGGTCCCGGGGAACGCCCGCTCGAACACCGCGGTCTCGCGCTGGGCGGCCCACCGGGGGACGGCGAGGTCGCCGGCGGCGAGGATGCGCAGCTCGACGTCGCCGCCGCTGACCCGGACGTGGGCCTCGCGGACCGACTGGTCGCGCGAGCGCTCGAGATCCTCGGCCAGGCGCAGGAGGGCGGCCAGACGGCGCAGGCGCGCCTCGTCGCCCTCCTCGAGCACCGGCGCCAGAAACCCGGGATCCGGCATCCCCTTGCGGTGGTAGAGGGCGGCCTGCGCCATCACCGCCACCTCGTGGGGCGCGTAGCCGGGGAGCCCGGCGTTGAGGATCAGGTACCGGGAGTGCTTGTGATGGTCGTCGTAGTCGACCGACATCCCGATGTCGTGCAGGACGCTGGCCGACCAGAGCAGCTCGCGCTCGATCGGATCCCCGGGGTGCAGGCCGGCCCCGGCGAGCTCGTCGAAGAGCCCGAGGGCGAGCTCGGCGACGTGTCGGGTGTGGGCGACGTCGACGTGGTACTGGGCGGCCAGGTTGACCACGCTGACGCGGCGGACGTCGTCGAAGAGCGGGACCTCCCCGCCGATGTGGTGCTCGAAGAAGACGCCCTCGCGCAGCCCGGCCTCGGTCGCCTCGATGGTCTCGAACCCGCCGACCTCGAGGACCGTGGCCACGACCACCGCCCCGGCGAGGATGAGGTCGCCCCGGGCCGACTTGATGCCCGGGACCTCGGCGCGCTCGGCCGGGCGCAGACCGGCCAGCGTCTCGACGAGGTCGTCGAGCCCCGCGCGGGTGATGACCATCCCCTGGACGCCGATCGACGGCAGCCCGGCCGCCTTCTGTGCCGCCGTGGCCAGGTTGCGCACCGTCCCGCCGATCCCGACCAGGCGCCGTCCGCTGGCCGGCAGCCAGGCGGCCCGTCCCAGCTTGCGGCGCACGTGGTCGCGCAGGGCGTCGAGCTCCTTGCGCTTGGCCGGCCGGTCCTCGGCCAGGAACCGCTCGGTCATCCGCACCGCGCCCAGGCGGAACGACTCAGACTCCCGGGCGAGCCGCCCGTCGACCCGGACGAGCTGCATCGACCCGCCGCCGAGGTCGAGGACGCAGCCGTCGGAGATCGTCGTCGAGTTGACCGCCGCTAGGTACCCGTAGCGGGCCTCCTCGGCCTGGCTGAGGACCCGGATGTCGAGGCCGTTCTCCCGCTCGGCCCGGGCCAGGAAGTCCCCCGCGTTCGAGGCGTCGCGGATGGCGCTCGTGGCGACGGCCCGGATCGACTCCCCCGAGAGCCCGCAGGCGGCGCAGAACTGGGCGAAGACGGTGGTCGTGGCCAGCGCCCGCTGGATCGGCGCCTCCCCGAGCGACCCGGTGGCGGCCAGGCCCTGGCCGATCCGCACGGCCTCGAAGATCTCGTCGGTCCGCTTCCACCAGCCGTCGCCCGAGGTGAAGACGACGAGGCGGAAGGTGTTCGAGCCGAGGTCGATCACGGCCAGGCGCCGCGGGTCCTCGCTCACCTCAGGTGAGCCCACGGGCCGGGCGGAGGGCCGCCGCCGTTCGGGACTCGGACCGGCCGGGCCGTTTCACCGGCGGTTCCCCCGGGAACCCCAAACCTGATCCTTGGCCAGACTCCGGACATCCATCCACCGGCCCCCCGACCGGAAGCTTCGACGGCTTCGATACGCTTCCACACTGCACGTCTCCATGCTAAACATGGTCGATGCGTCGAAAGGCAGCCGCCTAGTGGGGTCCCTCTGTCCTGCCCCCCGGAGCGGCGCTCTCGAAGCGCCGCGGCGGGCTGATGCGCCCCCCGGACGCGCGCGGGTGAGCCCCTGATGCCGACCCGCTCCGTCTTCCGCTGCCAGTTCTGCGACGCCCGGCCGGACCACGGGACGCAGCGGAGCCTGCAGGGTCAGGTGACGGAGCGGATGTTCGGCGAGTACCTCGACGCCTTCCCCGGGCGGTGGCTGGTCTGGAACGGCGGCGGCCCCCTCGGCCCCCGCCGCTACGCCTGCCGCAAGCACCGCGGCGACCTCGTCGCCTACCTGCGCTACCACTACGCCACGGTCGCCGCCCAGGTCTGGAAGATGCCCCCCTACGAGCAGCGCTGGCCCGACGAGCGCCGGCCCCACATGGGCGGCTCGATGGGCATCATCAAGTTCGGCCTCCGCGGGGGCCTGCTCCAGGATTCCGCCCCCGTCGCCAAGGCCGCCGAGCAGGCGGCCCCCGGCGAGCCCGGGCCCCCGGACCTCGACGCCCCCGGGGATCTCTTCCCCCCCGAGGATCTCCTCCCCCCGGAGCTCGATCCGTCCGACGACGACCTGTTCCCGCCCGGGGATCTCTTCCCGCCCGAGCTCGGCCCGTCCGGGGACGACCTCTTTCCGCCCGGGGATCTCTTCCCGCCCGGCGAGCTCTTCCCCCCGGAGGACCCGCCTCCCCCCCACGGCGACTCCCCCGGCGAGGAGGGGCAGTGGCCGCCCCCCGGGTTCGGAGACCCTCCGGGTCCCGACGCCCCGCCCCCGGCCTGAGGGCCGCCGCGACGCCTACGCGTCGCGGCGCTTGATCAGGATGCCGGCGGCCAGGAGCGC
>JAXDHK010000189.1:0-5404 GCA_034664545.1 Solirubrobacteraceae bacterium | reverse complement strand
CTCGGGGGGGACCGCGCGAACCCCGCTCGGAACCCGCTCCCGGCGCAGGGCGAGCGCCGCGGTGTCGTCGGCCTGGGCCCCGACCTGGAACTCCCCGAGCCGGCAGTCGAGGCGCGCGAGGATCTCGTCGGCCGGGAGCCCGGCCGCCTCCCGCGCCAGCCCGACGAGGCGATCGTCGCCGAAGCGCCCGGCCTCACCGACGGTGTCGGTGACCCCGTCGGTGTAGAGCAGGAGCGCCTCGTCCTTGGTGAAGTCGATCGTCGTCTCCACCCAGTCGGCGTCGTCGAAGGCCCCGAGGAGCGGCCCGGGCTCACCGACCGGCCCGACCCCGCCCGAGTCGGCGATCAGGAGCCCGAGCGGATGCCCGGCCGAGCTCAGCGTCACCCGGGTGCCGCAGATCCGCAGGCAGAGCAGGCTGCACAGCGACAGCTGGGGCTGGTTTCGGAGCGTCGCGTCCAGGCGACGGAGGATCCGCGCCGGATGGGGCATCTCCTCGGCGATGATCCGGGCGCTGTGGCGGACCAGGGCGGTCATCGCCGCCGCGGCGACCCCCTTGCCCGTCACGTCGCCGATCAGGACGAGCCAGCCGCCCTCGGCGGCGAACGCGTCGTAGAAGTCCCCACCGACCTCCATCCCCTCGCCCGCCGCCCGGTAGAGGGCGGACAGGTCCCAGCCGTCGATCTTCGGGAGCGCCTCCGGGAGGAGGCTCCGCTGGAGCGTGGCGGCGATCTGTGACCGGCTCGTGTAGAGGCGGGAGTTCTCGACCGCCGTGGCCGCCCGGTCGGCGATCTGCTGGGCCACGGCCACGGCCTCGTCGTCGAACCGCCGCCGGGACTCGGCGTTGATCAGGCTCATGGCCCCGATCGTCCGTCCGGCGATCCGGAGCGGGACGATCATCACCGAGCTCATCCCGACCTCCCGGAGCAGTCCCAGGTGCTCGTCGGTCCGGGCGCCCGCCACCAGCATCTCGTCGGTGATCTCCGGATAGACCTCCGGCCGCCCCGTCCTCAACACCCGCCCGAGGCCCTGGTCGGGATCCATGACCTCCGGCTCGTGGGTACGCAGGCGCTCGGCCAGGACGAGCTTCGCCGGATCCGAGTGGGCCACGGCCACCGGCATCCGCTCTCCCCGGTCGCCGACCAGATCCACCCCGCACCAGTCGGCGAACCCGGGGACGGCCAGCGAGGCCACGTTCTGCAGGGTCTGCTCGTAGTCGAGCGACGAGGCCAGGATGTCGCTGGCCTCGGCCAGGAGACGGGTTCGGACCTCGGCCTGCTTGACCGTGGTCAGATCCTCGATGATCGTGATCGCCGCCTCGAGGTTCCCGTCGGCGTCGCGCAGGCCGGTCGCCTTGAGCAGGCGCCAGGCCTCCTCGCCGGTCGCCCGGTTGACGGTGTGCATCAGAAGCGGCGGGGCCTCCTCGCCCCGGAGGAGCCGGACCGACGGGACGTCGCGCATGTCGAGCTCGCGCCCGGCCTCGTCCTTGACGATGTAGTCGTCCATGATCACCGTGGGCTGCGCCTCACGCAGGCTCTCGACCGACTCGAAGCCCAGCGAGGCGAGGGCCGCCCGGTTGGCGTAGATGATCCGGTCCTCGAGATCCCGGATGGTGACCGCCTCGGCCAGGGAGTCGACCACCCCGGCGAAGCGGGTCTCGATCCCGTGGAGGGCCTCCTCGAGCTGCGCGACCAGGCGCGCCCGCTCCTGCTCGCCCTCCAGCTGCCCCGACACGTCGTCGACGAAGGCGTGGAACGTCCAGCCCCGGTCCCCGCGTACCGCCGACACGGTCACCTCCACCGGGAACTCGGTCCCGTCGGCCCGAAGCGCCCGGAGCCGCCGGCGCTCGCCGAGTCGGATGCCCTCCCCCGTCTCCAGGAACCGGCGCAGCCCGGTTCGATGCTCCGCCCGGTGGCGCTCGGGGATGATCGTGTCGGCCAGCACCCGGCCGACCGCCTCCTCGCGCGGGAGGCCGAAGACCGCTTCCGCCCGGGGATTCCAGTAGACGATCCGCCCGGCCTCGTCCATCGACACGAAGGCCTGGTGGGCGGTGTCGAGTATCTCCGCCAGATCGGCGAACTCCATCGGCCGAGCCTAGCGTCCTGCGCCGCCACCCGCGAGGTTTTCGTCCCGGCGTCGGTGGCCCGTCGGCCCCGGTTCCTCAGGGCTTTCCGGGATCGAAGACCGGGTCAGGTGCAGTCGATCGAGATCCGGTCGAGCACCCACCCGCCGCTCGGCCCCCGGACCACCGTCACCGGGCCCCGGCACTCCTGGGTCTTCGAGGTCAGCTCGGCCGTCGTCTCCACGTCGACCCTCGCCGTGTTCTGGCCGGCGAAGGTGGTCTGGGCTCGGTGGAAGGTGATCCTCCGGACCGCGCTCTGCTGCGCCGCGAAGCTCCGGAAGCCGGCGAGCTGGGTCTGGAAGGCCGGATCGGCCAGCGTCCACGCTCCGGCGAAGTCGTGGCGGGCCGCCCGCAGGTAGAACGCCTGGACGGCTCCGGCCGGGGTACTCGGATCCGGATTGGCCGTCACGCCGGTCCCCGAGCCGGACGCCACCGTCGATGCCGTCCCGCCCCCACCCGTCGTCGCCGCCCCGCCGCTCCCGCTCGCCCCCGAGCCGTTCGCCGCGCTGGTGCTGCTCGCCGTCGACGTGCTCCGTCCCGCGGTCGACCCAGCCGTCCCATGGCTCGGGCCCGCCGTCTTGCGCGGGGCAGTCCCCGTGCCCGACTCCAGGAGGCCGAGCGCGAGGGCGGCCAGGCCGAAGGCGGCGAGGCCGGCCAGAATCAACGGACGCTTCCCCCTGAGGGCTCCCGCCCGGGCGGGACCCTTCCTCCCCCCGACCGCCGGCGTCGGGCGCGCCCGGGCCGCCGCGATCGGGACCGGGGCCGGCTCGGGGATCCGCGGGGCCGGGGGTGCCGCCACGGGGAGCGGGTCGGGCGTGGGCGGAGCCGGGGGCGCCGCCACGGCGGGCGGGCGCGCGGGCACGCGGGGTGGGTCGGGCTCGGTCCGGCGCTCCGGGCCGAGCGCCGCCCGCAGCCGCTCGACGAGCTCTCCGGCGCTCCGGGGTCGCTCCGCCGGGTCGGCGGCCATCCCCCGCCTGAGCACGGCGGCCGCCGCCGGGGATGCCTGCGCGGAGATCTCGCACAGGTCGGGGGGAGGGCGCGTCGCGATCGCGTGGGCCAGGGCGACCGGGTTCGGCTGGGGCCGGGCCTTCTCGCCGCTCAGCATCTCGAAGGCCACGACCGCCAGGGCGTAGACGTCGACCGCCGGGGTCGCCACCGCCCCCTCGAGCTGCTCGGGCGCCATGTAGCTGAACGTCCCGAGGATCACCCCGGCCGCGGTGATCTGGGTCCGGTCGGCCGCGACGGCGATCCCGAGGTCGGCGAGCTTGATCGCCCCCTCCCGGCCGAGCAGGATGTTGGCCGGCTTGACGTCCCGGTGGACGATCCCCCGGGCGTGGATCGCGTCGAGGGCGGCCGCGACCCCTTCGAGCACCTCGAGGGCCAGCGCCTGGGGGAGCCCGCCCGACCGCTCGATCGCGTCGCGGAGCGTCTCCCCCTCGACGTACTCCATGACGATCACGAGATCCCCGTGCTCTCCGGGTTGGACGTCGTAGATCGAGACGAGGTTCGGATGGCTGAGCGACGCCCCGACCAGCGCCTCCCGGCGCAGCCGGGCGATCGCCTTGGCGTCGCCCCCGGCGTGGACCCGCTTGAGGGCGACCCGGCGGCGGAGCATCGTGTCCTCGGCCAGCGTCACCGTCGCCATCCCCCCGACGCCCAGGCGGGATATGTCGCGGTAGCGGGCGACGTCGTCGGTCACGGCCATGACACGGGCATACCCACCCGGTCGGCATTTCCCACGCCGATCGTCCGGGCGCCCCCGGGGCGCCGGTCAGGCCCGGCCGACCCGGCTGTGACGGGCCCCGTAGGCGAAGTAGACGACCAGCCCGACCACCATCCAGACGAAGAACCGCAGCCAGGTCGCGGCCGGGAGGTTCAGCATCAGGTAGACCGAGGCCAGGACCGACAGGATCGGGACGACCGGGACGAACGGCGTCCGGAACCGGCGCTCGAGGTCGGGACGGGTCCGGCGCAGGACGGGGATCCCGATGGCGACGAGGACGAAGGCGAAGAGCGTCCCGATGTTGACCAGGTCGGCCAGGGTGTCGAGCGACAGGAGCCCGGCCAGCGCCGCGACGGCGACCCCGGTCACCAGCGTCGTCCGGTAGGGGGTCTGGAAGCGCTCGGACACCCGGGCGAACGTCGGGGGAAGCAGGCGGTCGCGGCTCATCGCGAAGAACACCCGGCTCTGTCCGAGCATCAGGATCAGCATCACCGAGGTCAGTCCGGCCAGGGCACCGAACGAGATGATCTGGGCGATCGTGGTCTCCCCGACCGAGGTGAACGCGTTGGCCAGCGGGGCGTCGACGCTCAGCTTGTCGTAGCGGACCATCCCGGTCACGACCAGGGACACCGCGATGTAGAGCACGGTGCAGATGATCAGGGACCCGAAGATCCCGATCGGGAGGTCGCGCTGGGGGTTCTTGGTCTCCTCGGCCGCCGTGGCCACGACGTCGAAGCCGATGAACGCGAAGAAGACGAGCGCCGCCCCGGTGAAGATCCCCCCGACCCCGAACGTCCCGCTCCCGAAGCCGATGTCCTGGAGGAGGCTGGTCTCGGCCGAGCCCCCCGGGGCCGGGTGGGACCCGGACGGCGGGATGAACGGGTGGTAGTTGGCCGTGTGGATGTAGGAGAGCCCGGCGACGATGACCAGGAGGACGATCGTCACCTTGATCGCCACGATGACCAGGTTGAACCGGGTCGACTGGCGAATGCCCAGGCAGAGGACTCCGGTCAGGACGAGGACGATCACCGCCGCCACCAGGTTGTGACCGTTCCCGTCGGCCCAGGTCGGAAGGTTCACCCCGAAGGTGTCGGTCAGCACCACCCGGAAGTACTTCGACCAGCCCGAGGCCACGGTCGCCGCCCCGAGCGCCAGCTCGAGGATCAGGTCCCACCCGATGATCCAGGCGACGAGCTCCCCGAGGGTCGCGTAGGAGAACGTGTAGGCCGATCCGGCGACCGGGACGGCCGAGGCGAACTCGGCGTAGCAGAGTGCGGCCAGGCCGCAGGCCACCCCGGCCGCCGTGAACGACAGGGCGATCGCCGGTCCGGCCAGGGTCCCGGCCGCCTTCCCGGTCAGGACGAAGATGCCCGTCCCGACGATGACCCCGACCCCGAGGACCACGAGGTCGATCGGGCCGAGCGCCCGCCGCAGCCGGTGGCCCTCCTGGTCGCTGTCCTCGATCGACTGCTCGACGCTCTTGGTGCGCATCAGGTCCATCGGGACTCCTCGCGTCGGGGCACGGGGCGGCTGAGGTCGCTGGGCATCGCCGGTACCCGGAC
>JAXDHK010000188.1:0-27246 GCA_034664545.1 Solirubrobacteraceae bacterium | reverse complement strand
CGGTGCCGGCGTCCAGGCGGTAGCTGATGCCCTCGTTGGCGGCGAAGCCGCTGACCGATCCGGTCGTGCCCTGGGGCAGCGGCGCCCCGAAGAGCGTCTTGTTCAGCGTAAGCCCGGCCGCGGCCACCGTCGCGGTCCCACTCTTGAGGCTCTCCGCTCCCTGCCAGTTGGTCGCGATCACCGGGGTGACCGAGTATTTCCAGGCTCCGGAGGGCACGCCCGTCTCGGTGCAACTCGTGGTCGAGATCGTGCCCGAGCACCCCGACAGCACCGTCTGGGCGACGCCGCTCCCGGCGTCGTAGCGCTTGACGATGTAGCCGTCGACCGCGTGCCCGTTGGAGAGCGTCGCGGCTCCCCAGGCAACCGCCACCGTTCGTCCCGGGGCGGCGCTCGCCGTGGGCGTGGCGCCCTGATTCACGCTCGCCGCGGTGCTGGCACCGTGGCTCGTGGCATCCGCGCCCGCGCTCCAGATCGCCCAAGCCGTAACCGTCAGCATCGCCGTCGCGCAGAGGGCGATCAGCCCGGCCATCCTCCCCCGCGCGACGCGTCGCGGGCCCGTCCGACGTCCACCGTGGCGGCGGCCCGGCATCACGCCCCGGCGGCCAGGAAGACGTCGAAGCTCGCGCCCTGGCAGGCGGCAGCCGCCGCCGTGGTCATGGCCAGGGCACCCGAGAGGTCGATCGCCAGCGAGCCGTTGGTCGAGCCGACCTTCGGCGGCACCGTCCAGCCGGCCCCGCCGTTGGTCTGGGTCGTGAAGCCGAGCACCCCGGTGCCGCAGCCCGAGTGGCCCGCGTCGACGCCGAAACCACCGCTGCCCTGGCTCGAGTTCAGCGACAGCGAACCGATCCGCACCTGGAACGGGTTGGGGTTCGAGACCGTCAGCGCGACGTCACCCTGACCCCCGGGGTAGATCCCTGAGGTGGGGGTCGCCGCGCCGAGCGTGATCGTCTGGACGGTGCCGGTCGAGGCCGCGGTGCTCCCGCTGCCGACGGTCGTCCAATAGGCGAGCCCGGTCGAGGCGGCGGCGAGCGCCAACGCCCCGGTCACGACTCGGGCGAGTCGACCGCGCCGCGACGAGCGCGTGGTTACCCCCAGGCGGCGATGGAGGCCGCGGGCAGAACGGCTGGCGAGGTCGCGTCGCATCGCTGGGGCAACCCGGATGCTGGATTCGTTCCTCGGACCGGATGACCCGGCCCGGTGGGATTTGCGTTTGATGACTGTCCGCCGAAGCCGGGGAGGCCGCTGAGCGCGGCCTCCCCGAGGGGCGTCGCTCAGTTGCTCGTGAGGTTCAGCGTGAGCGGAGCGCCCTTGCAGCCGTCCTGGCTGGTGGTCGGCTGGGCGGCCATGGAGAGCGTCCCGGTAGCAGTGACGGTCTGGCCGGTCCCGCTCGGGAACGTCTGGTTCGCCGTGACTGCCGGCATGGTGAAGTCGGTGAGAACGCAGCTGGCGTGGCCGGCGTCGGTGGTGACGCTTCCGAGCGTGATCGTTCCGACATGCTGGCTACCCGGCGACGTGTTGTCGACGGTGAAGCTCACGGTCGTCGATGTGCCCGGATAAAGGCTCGTCGCGGTCGTCCCAGAGATCGTGAGCGGCGCGCTGGTGCCGACGGTGGCCGAGCCGGTGCCGCTTCCCGTCGTGCTGAAGTAGGCAAAGGCGGCACCGGCGACAGCCAACACCGCGATCGTCCCGAGGGTGATGGCGAGCTTCCGGCTCATCCTGAACATTGAGGCTCCGATCTTGTTTGAGTAAGGGAACGGCGGAAGCTCATTCGAGTGAAGCCCCGTCATCCTGCCTAACGGCAGGACGGGCGGCGGGGTTTAGCGCCAGACACCTTTAATCGACGCATGATCGACGCAGTGAGCCGCCGACCCGGTGGCGCCGCTCGACCGCGCCGCGGTGCGCGTCGACTCAGGCGGAGGTCGTCGCCAGAGGCGGGGACGCGACCCGGGCGGGCGGGCCGGCCTCCGCCTGCGGCGCCGGCGACGAAGGGTCGCGGACGTAGGCGGTCATCAGGGTGAGGACCCCGACGCCCTGGATCAGCTCGACCGGTCCGGAGTCGTTGAAGAGCGCGCAGGCGAGCGCGGCCGCGAACCCGCCTCCGAGGAACGCCCGCCAGGGGGCGTCGACCCCGGCGAAGAGACGCTCGCGGAAGCGGAAGGCGTAGCCGGCGAGGAGGAGCGCCAGGGCCGTGTACAGCGGGTACTGGAAACCCGAGCTCAGCGTGTCCCACGAGACCTCGTAGCGCCGCTCGAGGAGGTCGCCGATGTCGCCGGCACTGTCGGCGTGGAGGATCGTCCGGACGAAGTGGCTGTCCCCGCCCGTCGCGATGTCGACCACGGCGAGGACGCCGAGCCCGAGCACCGGCGAGACGGCGACCAGCGCGAGGGCGCGCTTCGACGCCCGCGGCATGAGCATGAGCGCGCCGATCCCGACCCCGGCGGCGATCGTGAAGATCCCGCCGACGTCGGCTCCGAGCCGCCCCGGGCAGACGACGAGGGCGAGGGCGACGCCGCCGGCCAGGAGGATCCCCGCCGACCGATTGGACCGGCCCCGGTAGCCGACGATCCCGGCGAACGCCGCGAGCAGGAGCAGGGTGATGGCGATCTCGACGTCGTTGTCGACCCCGTAGAAGCGGACCCCGGCGAGCGGACTCGGCGAGAGCAGGGACCGGTCGAGCAGGGGCGAGCCCCGGGCGAGGTCGACCGTCCAGACGACGAGGCCGACGAGCGCCGGGACGGCCGGGGCCCGCGGCCACGGAACCACGCGGTCGGTCACCGCCCCGAGTACGAGCGCCCCCCCGGCGATCAGGACGATCTCGGCCGTCCGGGTCGGCGACAGTCCGGCGGCGAGCATCGACAGCGGGGGCAGCCAGAGCACGGCCGGACCGCCGGCACGAAGCCCCGCCCGCAGGCCGGACCGGTCGGGCCCGGCCAGCCCGAGGAGGAGGACGAGGACGCCCCACCCGAGCAGGAACACCTTCAAGGTCGGCAGCTTCCGGGCGTCGGTCACCCCGAGCCGGTCGCGGAACCGGACGAGCGATTCCACGTCGGTGCGCCCGGACGCCGTGATCGGCTGCCCGTTGACCTGGCTGGGGACGCGGAGCCCGAGGTGGCGCAGGACGGTCGGCGCGATGTCGGTCGCGCTGACGAAGCCGGATACGTGGGTCGTCTCCGAGCTGAGCATCCCCCCGGCGGCGCTCCGCAGGCCGGCGATCCCCACCCACAGCGTGTCGGTCGGCGCGAGCGTCCCGGCGGCCGGGGCCGCGCTCCCGCCCGCCGGGTCCCCGCCGCCGTCGGGGCTTCCGTTGGCCGGCCACTGGAGCGCGTTCACGAGCTGGTCGGGCGGCCGGCGTCCGAGGAGTGCGCCCAGCTGGCTCGCGCCGGCCCGGCCGGGGGGAAGCTCGACCACGGTCAGCCGGTGGTGGGACCCCTCGGCTCGCGCGGCGGCGGTCCCGGGCGAGCCGACCGAGACCGCCGCGATCCGCCCGTCGGGCGAGGCGGCGAGGGCGGCGTCGGCGTAGCGCGCCTGCTTGAACCCCGAGTAGGCCGACCGCGGCGGGAGGCCTGGATAGACCCGGTCCTCGATGCCGGCGAACGCCGCCCCCCCGGGAACCGTCCCGCCGAGCAGGCCCGGGAGGATCCGGGCCGGGGACGCCGCCGCCCGCGCCACGATCATCGGCCACCCGCCGAGGGCCCGACCCGACAGCCGGAGGTAGGGAAGGTCGCGCGGGGTGTAGAGATCACCGCTGATCCGAGCCCCCTGGGTCATGTCGAGGAGCGACTGCACCGGGTCGTAGGGCCCCTGCCTCGCGCTCACCATGCCGATCGCGAGCTCGGGATGAGCGGCGAGGCGATCGAGCACGGTCCGCAGCGGCGGCGCCGGGACGACGGGCGGGTCGCTCGGGAACAGCGCGATCACGACCGACGGCGACGCCCACGCCGAGCCGGGCGCGACGAGGGCACCGGCGACGAGCATCAACGAGAGCAGCTTGCCTGACAGGCCGGCCAGCCTATCCCGCCTGCGCGCGATCTGGTCGCGGCGCGGAGGTCACCGGCCGGGGCCGCCGGCCTCGTTGCGGTCGGTCAGTAGTACACGTCGTAGTACCCGTGGACCAGGCGGGGCGCGACGCCGGCCAGGCAATCCGTCAGCCGGGCGTAGAGGGCCGACGGGGGATCCGCCTCGAGGACGACCGGCCCTGCCCGGACCCGGCGGCGAAGCGCCGCGCACGTCTCCCCCGCCCCGATCACGCTCAGGTCGTGCTCGAGCCGGTCGCCCCGGAGCATGACCACCGTCCCCGGCGCGCTCGCGATCGGCCGCGTCCCGTTGACGAGTCCGGGCACCCCGGCCCGCAGGAGCGGCCCGTCCGGGAGTCCGGTCCGGGCGTGGCGGGCGACGTAGCCGTCGGCGGCCAGCGCCAGCCCGACGGCGCAGGCGATCGCCGCCCCGGCGAGGACCACCCGCCGATCGACTCTGACCGTTCCCCGGCGGCTGATCCAGGCCGCGGCGATCCCGGCCGCGGCCGCCCCGAGGAGGACGGCAGCCGAGGGAACGTACGGATAGCCGAGGGCCCCCGTGCGCCAGCACGACCAGGCGATCGACCCGGCGAGGACCGCTCTGACCGCCCACCGCAGGCGCGGCCCGGCGTCGCGGGCCGAGAGGCCGACGGCCAGCGCGCAGGCCGCGAGGGCCGGGAGCAGATACCGCGTCGCCCCGACCGCGAAGTCGTCGGCCACGATTCCCGTGTACGGGGCCAGCCCCCACGCCAGGAGCCCCACCGCCGCCGCGCCTCCCGCCGCCAACGCCGCCCGGGACCTCCGCAGGAGGGGCAGCGAGAGCGCCCCGGCGCTCAGGAGCAGGCCCCCGGCCAGCACGTCGAGGTAGCCCTCGTAGTGCGCTCCGACCAGCTTGCGCGGATGGTCGAGGAAGCGGGCCTCGAACGGCAGGAGGCCCGCCGGCACCGGATCGCCCCACGGCGCCGCCACCAGCGGCCAGAGTGGCGACCCGTGGACGATCAGGTTGCGCAGCGGCCAGATCCCCCCGATCACGACCCCGAGCCCGAGGACGCCGACGAGCCGGCCCCGGTGAGCCGACGCGGCCGCTCGGAGCGGCGCCCGACAGACCACGGCCAACCCCAGGATCAGGAGCGCCGGCGTCGTCTTGGTCCCCAGGCAGAGCGCCGCCGCCAGCACCGCCGGATAGACGAGGCCCGGCACCCGACGGGAGGCCGCGGCCAGCCCGGCGGCGACGGCCAGCCACGCGGTCGCGGCCAGGTCGGTCGTCGGCCCCCCCAGGCCGAAGACGGCCAGCGGCATCGCGCAGACCGCCGCGACCGCGAGCAGACGCTCCACCACCGGCACCCCGAGCTCGCGCAGGGTCACCCAGCCCCCGGCCGCCAGCCCGGCGAAGAGGACCGGCGACCAGATCGACGCGACGACCCAGCTCCGGGAGATCGCCAGTCCCCACGCCACGACGACCTCGTTGGTCACCGGGTAGTTCCCGACGGCCAGCCCGTCGAGCACGGCGACGACGCTCCCCGGCCGGCCGTTCTGGACCCAGGCGGAGGCGATCGGCAGGTGGTAGATCAGGCCATCGCCCCCGATGAACGGATGGCGCAGCTGCCAGCAGATCCACCCCACGACCACCCCGGCCGCCGCCCCGGCACCGAGCGCCGCCCGCAGCCCCGCCGCCCGCAGCCAGTCGAGGAGCTCGACCACCGAGCTCCGGCCCGGCCGTCGGGTCAGGACCCGGACCGCGCCCCAGGCGGCCAACGCCCCGAGGGTCAGCCCCGCCCCGTCACCGCCGAGTCCGACCAGCCCGAGGGCCAGCGCCTCGAGCACGCCCGCCGCCGCGGCGAGGGTCAGGGCGGCCAGCCCCCGCTCGAGGCCGCCGGCCGCCCCGAGCGCCGCCCCCAGCCGCAGCCCCGCCGACCCGAGCGCCATCACCGCGAGCACCAGGAGCCCGTGGTCGACGACCACGCCCGGGCTCACAGCAGCTCACGGTAGAGCGCGATGTAGCGCTCGGTGCACAGGTCGCTCGAGAAGTCCCCGGCCCGGGCTCGGCACGCCGCCCCCGTGGCCGGGTCCTCGGCCAGCTCCAGGGCCCCGAGGAGCGCCGCGGCCACGGCCGCCGGCTCGTCCCCGTCGAACAGGCGCCCGATGCTCGGCCGGTCGACGACCTCGGGGATGCCCCCGAGGTTCGAGCCGACGCACGGCGTCCCGCAGGCGAGCGCCTCGGCCAGCACCAGCCCGAACGCCTCGTCGAGCGACGGCAGAGCCGAGACCCATGCCGTCCGGTAGGCCTCGACCAGCGCATCCCGGTCGTCCAGGTTCGCGTAGACGATGCCCGGCCCCGGCGTTCTCGCCGCCGGATCGGCCGGGCGGTTGAGCACGAGCCGGGCGTCGGGTCGCTCCCCCCGGACCAGGCCGAACGCCTCGATCAGGAGGCCGACGCGCTTGCGGGGCCGCTCGATCGCCGCGGCGCAGACAATCGTCGGCGTCCGGGACCGTGCCCGACCTGGCGAGAACCGGTCCAGATTGACACCCGGCGCGATGACCCGGGCGTCGGCTCCCAGCCACCGCCGGCACGCGGCCGCCGCCGCCTCGGTCAGGACGACGAGGGCACTCGCCTCAGCGATGGCCCGCTCGAAGATCGCCATCCGCCCCCGGCGATCGGCCAGCGCCCGCCGATGGGGGATCCCCATCAGCGAGAAGACGACCGGGCGTCCGGTCTTCCTTCCCCACCGTCCCGCAGCCAGTGCATCGGTCGGATAGAGCGCATGGGCGAGCTCGTCGTCCCCGGCCCGGAGGGCCGCGTAGCTGAACGGGAGGTGAGTCAGATGGTCCTCGTACATGCGCCGGCGCAGGCGGTTCCCGGGCGGGCGCCAGACCCGGGTCACCGGGAGGCCCTCTTCGACGCGCACCGACGGGCGGCCCGGGTGGCTGGTGATCAGCCGCGGTCGGTGACCCCGGGCGATCAGGCCGTCCGCCAGCTCGCGGGCGAACCGCTCGGACCCCCGGCGGACCTCCGGCCAGTAGCACGGACTGAGGAGCGCCACGCCCAGGTCCGGGCCGGGCCGGGGCTCGGTCAAAGGAAGACGGTCCGGGCGGCGGCGCTCCCGACCCCGAGCGCGGCCAGCTCGAAGACGTCGACCGCCGCCGCTCCCGGGAGCTCTCCGATCGCCCGGAGGCGACCACGCCATGAGGACCCGTACGACGGGACGGCGCTCGACGCCCAGGGCACCGCGAACCCGGCCGCCAGGCCGACCCGAAGCATCCGCGGACCTCCGAGCCGAGCGGATCCCGCCGCGACGACTATGCCCGCCCCGGCCAGCGCCAGCCGCGCGTGGCGGGGCTTCCAGAAGATCCGTCCGATCGACGCGTTCCCCCGCATCTGCGGGTGGCGGGCCACGACCGCCGGGAGATGGCGCCAGCGCCAGCTCGCCCGGACGGCCCCGACCAGGGAGCGCGGCTCGACGGCGTGGTAGGTCAGCGCCTCCGGGGCCCCCACGAGCGGAGCCCCTCCGGCCCGGGCCCGCCAGGCGAGATCCGTGTCCTCGCCGCCCTCGAGGCGTTCGTCGAAGCCACCTGCCCGCTCGAGCACGCTCCGGGGATAGACGACGTTGCACGTCTGGACCCAGTCGACCGGGGGATCGATCTCCTGGGTGTGCGGGTGGGCGCACGCGTGGAGGAGCCCGAGCTCGTCGGGATCCGGATGAGTCGCTCCCTGGACGATCGCCGCCGGGTGGGCGACGGCGGCGGCGAGGGCCAGCTCGAGCCACGTGGGCGGAGGTCGGCAGTCGTCGTCGGTGAACGCGATCAGCGGGGCCCGCGCCAGGGGCCAGGCCGCGTTCCGCTGGGCTCCCGGGGGATTGCGGCCCGGCGGCAGGGTGAGGCTCCGGAGGGTCCCCCCCGCCGCCAGCGGGTGGCGGGCGAGCACCGCGGCCGTCCGCTCCCCCGAGTCGTGGCAGACGACGACCTCGAAGCGCTCCCGGGCGAGCGTCTGGTCCTCGAGGGCGTTGAGCAGCCAGAGAAGTCGCAGCGGGCGCTGGTGCGAGGCGACCACCACCGAGATCGACGGGGCTGTCACGCCGCTTATCGTAGGGGTTCCGCCCGCCCCGGCCCGGGTGGATCGGATCGTCGGCCGGCCGCCCCCGGGGTCGGGCACGAGCCGACCCGCCCGGGCGCCGTCGCCCGGGATTCGGCGGTGGGCCGAGCGCCGGTCAGGTCGGCGTTCGGCCCGGCCGGACGCCCCGGAGACGCTGGTAGCGTGGCGGCGGCGCATGTCCGACCCCACGACCCCGACGCCCCCGGCCCTCCCCGAGACCGGCGGGGCGGCCGCGCCCGTCCGCCTCCAGGAGGGCCTCCGGCACCGGGCCGCCCGGGGGACCCTGATCAACGCCGGGTTCCTCGCCGCCCTGACCTCGCTCGGGCTGGTCAAGGGATTCGCCGTCGCGGGGTTCCTCAGCCGCCGGGACTACGGCGTCTGGGGCGTCCTCGTGGTCACCCTGGGCACACTCGGCTGGCTCAAGCAGGTCGGCATCAGCGACCGGTACCTCCAGCAGGACGACGACGACCAGGAGCTCGCCTTCCAGCGGGCGTTCACCCTCGAGCTGGTCATCAGCGCCGGGTTCTTCCTCCTCGCCCTGGTGGTCGTCGGCCTGATGACGGTCGCCTACGACCGGCCCGAGCTCCTCGCCCCCGGACTCGTCGTGATCATGATCATCCCCGCCCTCGTCCTCCAGTCGCCGCTCTGGGTCTTCTGGCGCCGGCTCGAGTTCGTCCGCCAACGCTCGCTCGAGGCGATCGATCCGGTGGTCGAGTTCGTCGTCACCGTCGGGCTCGCCGCCGCCGGGGCCGGCTACTGGAGCCTCGTGGTCGGGCTGCTCGCCGGCAACTACGCCAGCGCCGCCGCGATCGTCCGGGCCTCGCCCTATCCCCTCACCCTCCGCTACGACCGGGGAACCCTCCGCCAGTACGTCCGCTTCTCCTGGCCCCTGGTCGCCGCCGGCGCCGGGGGGATCGTCGTCGCCCAGAGCTCGGTCCTCGTCGGCAACGCCGCCCTCGGCCTGGCCGGCGTCGGCTCGATCGCCCTGGCCAGCTCGATCGCCCTGTACACGACACAGGTCGACCAGATCATCACCGCCACCCTCTATCCCGCGATCTGCAAGGTCCGAGACCGGGCCGACCTCCTCTACGAGTCGTTCGTCAAGTCCAACCGGCTCGGCCTCCTCTGGGGCGTCCCGCTCGGCGTCGGGATCGCCCTCTTCGCCCCCGACCTCGTCCGCTACGGCCTGGGCCCCCACTGGGAGCCCGCCGTCCGGCTGCTCCAGGTCTTCGGCCTGGTCGCCGCCTTCGACCAGCTCGGCTACAACTGGGACGCCTACTACCGGGCCCGGGGACAGACCCGGCCGATCGCCGTCGTCAGTCTCGCGGCCATGCTCGCCTTCGTCTGCGTCGCCCTCCCCCTGCTCGTGGTCGACGGGCTCGACGGCTTCGGGGCCGGCCTCGCGTTCACGGCCGTGGTCACGGTCGCCGCCCGCGGGATCTACCTCGCCCGCCTCTTCCCGGCGTTCGGGATGGTCCGCCACGCCGCCCGGGCGATCGCGCCGACGATTCCCGCGGCCGCCCTCACCCTCGCCGTCCGGGCCCTAGACGGCCGCAGGACGCTCGTCGTGGCGGTCGCCGAGGTCGCCGTCTATGTCATCGCCGCCCTCTTCGCGACGCTCGTGCTCGAGCGGGCCCTCGTCCGCGAGCTGGCCGGGTACCTCCGCCGGGCGAGCGCCCCCGCGGCCGGCGCGTCGGTCTGAGCCCGCGGGCGCTCAGCCCGCCAGGGCTCCGGGATCGGTGGGAACGTCGACGGCATGCTCGCGCAGGGCGGCGAGCGGGACGATCTGGAGGGCTCGGTGGTGGGTCGAGGCGAGCACGACGAAGGCGGCCGCCCCGTCGGCGTGGGCCCGGAGCCAGTTCGCGGCGGTCACGCACCACCGGTCACCGGGGACGAGACCGGGGAAGTCGTACTCGGGGATCGGCGTGACGAGGTCGTTGCCGATCGACCGCTGATGCTCGAGGAACTCCTCGGTGACCACCGCGCAGATGGTGTGGCTCCCCCGGTCCTCGGGTCCGCTGCTGCAGCACCCGTCCCGGTAGAAGCCGGTCACCGGGTCGGTGCCGCACGGCTCGAGCTCCCCTCCGAGGACGTTGCGCTCGCTCACCGGGCAAGTATCGCGTCCCGGGGACCGATGAGTACAGCCGACCCCGGCGGTCCTACTCCCATCCCCCGGGGTGACTACCTTGTGTCGAGGTCACCCGAGCCCGGAGCGAACCAGGAGGCCACCCGATGCAGATGCAACCGAACGAGATGACAGACCGCAGCCGATGGACCGCCCTCTACGTGCTCTGCGTCGGGATGCTCATGATCGTGCTCGACGGGACGGTCGTGAACGTCGCCCTCCCGTCGATCCTCCGCGACCTCCACTTCACCCAGTCGAGCCTGGCCTGGGTGGTCAACGCCTACCTGATCGCGTTCGGGGGCCTGCTGCTCCTGGCCGGACGCCTCGGTGACCTGCTCGGGCGCAAGGACGTCTTCATGGCCGGCCTCGCCGTCTTCACCCTGGCGTCGATCGCCTGCGGACTCGCCCAGACCCAGGGGATGCTGGTGGCGGCCCGGTTCGTCCAGGGGATCGGCGGGGCGATGACCTCGGCCGTGATCCTCGGCATCATCTTCACGATGTTCCCCGACCCCCGGGAGCAGGCCAAGGCGATCGGCGTCTACGGCTTCGTGGCCTCGGCCGGGGGATCGATCGGACTCCTGGCCGGGGGGGTGCTGACCCAGTCGATCAACTGGCACTGGATCTTCTTCATCAACATCCCGGTCGGGATCCTCACCGCCGGCTTCGCCCTCCGGCTCCTCCCCCGCGACCGGGGGATCGGCCTCGGCCGAGGCGCCGACATCCTCGGGGCGGTGCTGATCACGAGCGCCCTGATGCTGGCCGTCTACACGATCGTCAAGCCGGCGGCCGAGAACGGCTGGGGCTCGACCGGCGCGCTCGGTCTCGGGGGTGCCTCGCTCGTCCTGCTGGCCGCCTTCGTCCTCCGGGAGTCGCGGGCCCGGAACCCGCTGATCCCGCTGCGGATCTTCCGGTCCCGCGTCGTCTCCGGAGCCAACGTCGTCCAGGCGCTCCTCGTCGCCGGGATGTTCGGGCTGTTCTTCCTCGGCGCCCTCTACCTCCAGCGGGTGAAGGGCTACGACCCGCTCGAGATCGGCCTCGCCTTCTTGCCGACGACGCTCGTCATGGGGACCCTGTCGCTCCGCTACTCGGAGATGCTGATCATCCGCTTCGGAGCCCGCCGGACGCTCCTCCCCGGCCTCGTGCTGATCGCGGGCGGGCTCGCCCTGTTCGCCCGGGCCCCGGTCGGGGGCAGCTATCTGGTCGACGTCCTCCCGGTGATGCTGATCCTCGGCGTCGGCATCGGCGTCTCGTTCCCCGGCCTGATCACCCTGACCATGGCGGGGGCGACGCCCGAGGACGCCGGCCTGGCGTCGGGCCTCGTCAACACGGCGGCGCAGATGGGCGGCGCGCTCGGCCTGGCGATCCTGGCGACGATCTCGGCCACCCGGAGCCGCGACCTGATCGCCGCCGGGCACTCGACGGCCTCGGCCCTGACCAGCGGCTACCACCTCGCCTTCCTGGTCGGCGCCGGCCTCGTGGTCGTGGCGCTCGTGATCTCGGTCGGCGTGCTCCGGGCACCGGAGATCCAGGGCGCGCGGCGTGCGACGGAGGCCGGGGCCGAGGCCGAGGTCGGCGGCCCGGCTCCGGCCTACTCGGAAGCCTCGTAGGCGGCGCCCATACCGGAGCGCTCACGCCGGCCGCCCGAGTGACCCTCAGCGTCGAGATCCATGCCTCGCCCGCGGACTTCGACGCGGCCGCGCTGACCGAGGCGATCGCCCGGTTGGACGCCATCGTCGCCGAGACGAGCCGGATCCGCCTCCACGTGACGAGCGGATTCGACGACGCCGTCCGCTGGGCGGTGATCGACCGGACCCCCGGCCCGGGGTACACCCAGGAGCGCGACTTCGGATTCGCGGTCGCCAAGACGATCACCCAGGAGGACGGGAGCATCGACGTGATCGTCGACGCCGGGATCTTCAGCCTGACGGCCCGGCCGGGCGACGCGGCGCGGACCTTCGAGCACGAAGGCCTCCACATCGCCATCGACGAGCGCGGGGAGTCGGTCGCCGGGCTCCGCCGGCGGCGGGGGTCGAGCCCGACCGCGGCGGCCGCGATCTTCGCGAGCATGGCCGGGGTCTCCTCGGAGGAGTACCGGGTCGAGCGCGTCCTCTGGCAGGGATCCCCGGACGTCCGGGCCGACAGTCACCTCGCACACTTCGGGAGCATCGCCCGCCGCACCCAGGAGACGATCTGCGCGGCCTCGTTCCGCTACGAGCGCGACCTCGACGTCCCCGTGATCGGCCGGACGGTGTCCGACGCCTTCCTCGCCCTGGCGACCTCGACCGCCTACGTGGCGGCCGAGATCGACGCGACCGGGGGCGCCCGGGACGTCAAGGTCGACGCGGGCATCTACGCGCGTCTCCTCGGCCCCCGCTGGCGAGACGTGATCGAGGAGCTGAGGTGCCTGCCCCCGGGAGACGTCGCCTCGGTCGGGACGGCACTCGACGTGCAGAACGACCGGGTGGCCGCATGCCTCGAGGACTGGCTCGAGCACATCGGCTTCTCCTGGGGGGACACGTCCGAGGGCACCCTGAGCTTCGGCGTCCTCAACGCCGCCGGATGGCTCACCGCCTGAGCGGGCGCGCCCCCCGGGCTCGCGGATCCGGGTCGGTTGGAGATGGGCCATATGGCCGATGTGCGCGTGGCTGGCCAGAGCCACACTGGCCCTACCTCAGCACCACCAACCGAAAGGATCGCCATGACCGCCTCCGCCCGCCCCACGTCCGCCTCGCCCGCCCGCTCCCGCCGGCGCCTCGGTGCCCTCGTCCTCGTCACCCTGACCCTGGTCGGCGCCGCCGCGCCCCTGGCCTACGGGGAGCCCGACACGAACATCCAGAAGCCGGGCCACGTGGCCGTCCTGAACCAGTAGCCGGGCGCCTCACCCCGCCGTTCGCGCCGGACGCCGCCTGGTCAGCCGGCCGACGAGGAGCTCGACGCTCCGCTCCAGCTGATCTATGGTCGCCTCCTCGACGGTCCGGAGCTCGAGCGTCCGGTTGACCCAGGCGTTGATCTCCCGGTGGGTCCCACCGCCGACCCGGCGAACCTCGGAGACCAGCCGGTGGCGCTCCTCGCGCAGCGCCGCGCGCCGCTCGAAGCTCGAGGGCGGCGCCGGCGCCGGGGTCGCACGGGCTCCGATCCCCCCGAGGCGGGCCGCCCGGCCCGGGTCCGGCCCCCCGAACAGGGTCATCTGGGGGGAGACGTCGGCGCTCAGGGGCACGAACGCCGAGGTCTCCCCCGGCTCGGTCACCCGCCGGGCCTCCGTCTCCTCGAGCTCGCCGCCGGGCGCCCGGTCGCGGAGGGCCTGGCGGAGCTCCGACTCGATCGCCTGGGCGTGGGCGCAGAGCCCGGGGTCGGCCGGGAGGTAGAGCCACGACGGGGACGGCTCCCGGCCGGGGCTCGTGCGGACGAAGCGCCCGACGATCTGGCGGAAGATCAGCGGGGTCTTCGCGGCGCTGGCGTAGACGCCGACGCGCAGCCGGGGGATGTCGACACCTTCGGAGACCATGTTGACGGCGACGATCCACGGGTCCGTCGAGGCGGCGAACCCGGCCAGCTTCCGGGCGGCCTGGGCATCGGAGTGGAGGACGACGACCGGGACCCGGCCGGTTCGCTCGTGGAGGAGCCGGGCCAGCCGCCGGGCGTGGGCGCCGTCGGCGGCGATCACGAGCCCCCCGGCCCCGGGATGCTCCCCGGAGCGGAGCTCCCCGAGCTTGCCGTCCGCCTCGCCGAGGATCCGGGCGAGTCCGTCGGGGAGCTCGGTCGAGATGGCGGTCCGGTAGCGGCGGCCGGCCTCCCGGGTCGAGAGCACATCCGCGAAGGAGGACTCGATCAGGTCGTCGCCGCTGCGCCAGGAGAGCGTCCCGTCGTAGGTGATGAACCCGACCGGCCGGCAGACCCGGTCGCGGACGGCATCGGCGTACTCGTAGGACACGTCGGGCATCGCGAACCCGCCCCGGTCGTAGCGGACCCCGGGGATCGGGGTCGCGTCGGACCGGAACGGCGTCCCGGAGAGGAGCAGCCAGAGGGGGGTGTCCCGGAAGGCGCGGGCGAACCCGTGTCCCCAGGCGAGATCCTCGCCCAGGTGATGGGCCTCGTCGGCGATGACCAAGGTCCCCGGGCTGACGCCCTTGGCCCACCGGACCGGGTCGCTGGCGATGCGGGCGTAGGTCACCGCGAAGCCCTGGAAGTCGGCCGGCGGGCGCGGGCTCCGGGCGTCGGGCACGAGATGCAGGCCGAGGCGTCCGGCGGCGGCCGCCCACTGGCGGGTCAGGGGGGTGGTCGGGCAGAGGACCGCCACCCGGGTGGCCCGCCGGGCGGCGAGCAGGCGCCGGGCGAGCTCGAGCGCCGGCCGGGTCTTGCCCGCCCCGGGGGCGGCCGAGATCAGGAACGGACCGCCCTGCCACCTCGAGAGCGAGTCGAGGGCATGCTCCTGCCAGGCGCGGAGAGAGGTCGTCATCGACCGCGCATGGTCGGTGATCGAGCGGACGGATCGGCCGGCGACCCGGCCCCCGGCCCGGAATCCGCCCGCTCAGCGGACCCGGGTGACCTCGGCCCAGGCCGACCCGGCCACCCGGGCGGCATACTCGGCCCGGGCGAGCCCGAGCAGGTCGTCCTCGGCGACCGCGTCGGGGCCGAAGCGGCGGAGAGCCCAGTCCCCGGCCAGCGCCGGGCGGGGGTGGCGCCAGTAGCGCCAGCCGACGGCCATCGGGAGTCGGCGGACGTGCTGGGTGCTCGAGAACCCGTGGCGGAAGGCCCGGCGAAGGATCGGGCCGAGCCCGGTCTCGGCGGCGTGGCGGACCACGGCGTCCGGGCAGTAGGCGAGGGCATAGCCGGCGGCCCGGGCCCGCAGGCAGAGGTCGACGTCCTCGCCGATCTGCCGGTACCCGGGGTCGAACCCGCCGATCGCGGCGAACGCCTCGCGCCGGATGGCGAGGTTGGCGCTGGCCGCCCACCCGTGGTCGCGGACGTTCTCCTCCTGGGCGAAGCGCCAGAGCAGCTCGAGCCGCTCGCAGCGGCTGGGGGGAGCGCCGACGTCGAGCCGGACCGGCCCGGCGACGAGCGGGGCCCGGTCGAGGCCGGCGACCAGGGCGGCCAGCCACCCGGGCTCGACCAGGCAGTCCCCGTCGGTGAAGGCGATCAGCTCGGCCCGGGCGACATCGACGCCCCGGTTGCGCGCCAGGGCCCGGTTGGCCCATGCCTCGCGCACGACGACGGCCCCGGCCCGCCGGGCGACCTCGGCCGCGGCCCCGTCGCGTGACCCGTTGTCGACGACGACGACCTCGAAGCGCTCCGGAGGCAGGGTCTGGCGGTCGAGGCCGTCGATCAGGAGCGCGAGTCGCCCGGCGCCATCCCGCACAGGGACGACGACGCTGATGGTCGGCCAGGTCACCGGCCGGAGGCTACCCTTGCGCCTCATGCCAGACCCCCGCCCGCCGGCGGCCGTCGCCGTCGCCGTCGTCTCCTGGAACACGCGCGAGCTGCTCGGCCGGGCCCTCGACTCGCTGCGTCCGGACGCCGACGCCGGCCTGGCCGAGGTATGGGTGGTCGACAACGCGTCGAGCGACGGGTCGGCCGAGCTCGTCCGGAGCGCCTATCCCTGGGTCGGCCTGATCGCCTCGACCGAGAACCTCGGGTACGGCCCGGCGGTCAACCGAGTCGCCCGACGGACGACGGCCCCGTGGATCGTCGCGGCCAACGCCGATGTGGAGCTCGAGCCGGGCGCCCTCCGGACCCTCGTCGAGGCCGGGACGGCGGCCCCGGGGGCCGGGGTCCTCGCCCCCCGCCTGATCGGGCCGGACGGCTCGACCCAGCACAGCGTCCACGCGTTCCCGACCCCCGGGGTGCTCCTGGCGTTCAACCTCGGCCTCTGGCGGGCGGTGCCCGGGGCCGGGGAGCGGCTGTGCCTACACGGGGAGTGGAACCCGTCCCGCCCCCGGGAGGTCGACTGGGCCCACGGGGCGCTCCTGGTCGTGCGCCGGTCGGCCTGGGAGGAGATCGGCGGGTTCGACGACGACCAGTGGCTCTACGCCGAGGACCTCGACCTCTGCTGGCGCCTGGCTCGGGCCGGGTGGACCACGCGCTACGCGCCCGAGGCCCGGGTCCGTCACGCGGTCAGCGCCGCCACCCGGACCGCGACCTGGGGCTCGGAGCGGGAGGTCCGGGCCCAGGCGGCGGCCTACGCGTGGATCGCGCGGCGCCTCGGCCCGGGTCGGGCTCGACTCTGCGCGGCGATCAACGTCGCCGGCGCCCTCGTCCGCTGGGCGCCCCTCGCCCTGGCCGCCCGGATCGACGCCGGCCGGTACGCGTTCGACCGCGATCGGTTCCGCGGCTATCTGCGAATGCACGCGACCGGGCTCTGGTAGGGCTCAAGGCCCGGGCGGGGGCTGCGTTCGTTTGGCCAGGCCGCGGCCACCACCGCGGCCAGGGCGGGGACACAGGGCCCTGCTTCAGGCCGTCCCCGCCTCGGCGAGGCGGCGGCGGACCCGGCGGGACTCCTGCTGGAGGCGGTCGGCGTCACCCCGGCGCCCGGCCGAGTCCATCAGGTCGGCGAGTGCGGCCGCCGAGATCGACAGGTCACGCTGGTAGTCGGCCCGGTTGGGCTCGATCTCGGTCAGCCGGCGGCGGATCTCGAGCGCCTCCTCGTGGAGGACGAGCGCCGCCTCGACCTGGCCGGCAGCGGCGAGAAGATCGCCGAGCGCGGTCGCCGAGTCCGCCACGTCCCGGAGGTACACGGCCCGGTAGGGGGCCACCGCCGCGACCCGGCGGCGCACGTCGAGCGCGTCCCGGTAGAGGCCGATCGCCTCCTCCGCCCGACCCGCCGCCGCCCGGAGGTGTCCGAGCTGGTCGTAGGAGAGCGCGAGCCCGCGCTGGTAGTCGGCCCGCTCGGGATCCGCGTCGGCGAGACCCCGGCGGACGTCGAGGGCCTCCTCGTAGAGGAGCGCCGCCTCCCGCGTCTGGTCGGCCGCCCGGCGGAGGTGGCCGAGCCGATCACAGGCGAGCGCGAGATCCCGCTGGTACTCGAGGGCTTCCGGCTCGGCGGCGACCAGCCGGCGCCCGACGTCGAGGGCGTGCTCGTGCAGGCGGGTCGCCTCCCCCACGTCGCCTGCCGCCCGCATCGCGTCGCCGAGCCGGGTGTAGGCGATCGAGAGGTCGCTCACGTAGCTGGACCGATCGGGCTCGGCCTCGACCAGCTCGCGCGCGATCTCGAGCTCCCGCTCGTAGAAGCGGATCGCCTCCTCGAACTGGACCACCGACGTCCACAGGTTCCCGACCGCGCTGAAGGCGGCCGACATGTCGGCCGAGAAGTCGAAGTCGGGTCCGGGCTCGGCCGGGTCGGTCTGAGCCTCGGAGACCCGGCGCGCCAGGTCGAGGTCGAGCTCGTAGTAGCGCTCGGCCGCCTCGGTCTCGCCGGCCGCGCTCATCAGATCCCCGAGCCGGGTGTAGGAGACGCTGAGCCCGGCTCCGTCCACCCGCCCCCCGCCGAGGTCGCCGGTGCGCTCCCCGGCCGCCCTGCGCAGCCGCTCGGCGTCCTTGGGCTCGCCGGCGGCCTCCAGGAGTCCGGCCAGCCGCTCATAGCAGTCGGCGAGGACGCGCAGGTGGTCCTTCCGCTCGGGCTCCACGGCCACGAGGCGCCGGGCGATGTCGAACCCGAGCTCGTAGAGGCGAGCCGCCTCCTCACCCCGACCGGCCCCGATCATCACGTCGCCCAGCCCGTTGTAGACGATGGCCAGGTCGCGCTCGTAGTCGACCCGATCCGAGTCGACGCCGGCGATCCGCCGGCCGAGATCGACGGCGTCGCGGTGGAGAACCGCCGTCGCCTCGATGTCCTTGGGTCGATCCACTCCGACCATTGTCCGCTCTCGATTGTCCACCACTCGCCGGGGTGGGGTGGTCCGACATCCAGGCTACCCCCTCCTCCGGCGGGTGGCGCCGGTCGCGGCGCGGCGGGGGCGTCCGGCCGGCCCGGCGGGCGTGCTTCCGTCCCGACGCGGCGGGGACGTCCGGCCGGCCCGGCGGGCTTGCTCGGTCCCGACGGTCCGGGCCGCGGCTCAGCGCGGGCCGGCGTGGTCGAGATTCCAGTGACGGCCCACGCTCCCCAGCCACTTCTCCTCGCCGGCCGGCGTCAACCCGAAGCGGCTGATCGTCCGCTGTCCCCCGACTTGGTCGCTGTAGAGCAGGTCGACGCTCAGCGCCCTCCGGGCGGTCCGGGCGGCGCGGATCCCCCGATGGATCTCCTCGTCCGGGTCGCGCAGGGCCCCCTGCCAGAGCCCGATGTCCCCCGGGGCGATGTAGATGTCGCGCGTGTGGCGGCGGAAGTCCTCGACCGGCGGATGGTCGACGTCGGTCAGCTGCCGATCGGCCCACGGATGCCAGCCCTGGAGCACGGCCAGCCCCGCCCCGACGTTCCGCAGCGCGATCGCCAGGTAGAGGTTCCCGTCGTTCTCGGCGATCACCGCCTGACTCCCCTCCACCCGGACCCAGTACCCGTCGACGAACATGATCTTCTGGACCGGGTCGTCGAGTCGGGCGTGGACGAGGACCGGCCGCCGCTGCTCCTGGAGGGCCTGCTCGGCGATCCGCGCCGACCGGTTGGACGAGCGCACCGCCGAGAAGGTCGCCACCGCGAGGACCAGGGTCCCCCCGGCCGTCGCCAGCGACGAGATCGTCACCCAGTCGGTCATGCCCCGGCCTTCACGCCCGGAGTATCCCCCCGCCGCGACACGACGATCACCCCGGCCGCGGTCAGGATCCCGACCAGGCTGAGGACCCCGCCCACCCAGACGCTGGCCGGCCGGTAGACGAAGCGCACGACGTGGCTCCCGGCCCCGGTCGCCACCGCTCGAAAGAGGCCGTCGGCGGCCAGGATCCGCGCCCCGCGCCCGTCGACCCGGGCGCTCCAGCCCGGGTAGTAGAGGTCGCCGAGGACGACGTATCCCGGGCGCGCCATCCGCACGGCCACCGTCACCGCCGTGTCGCTGCTCGCCACGATCCGAGCCGCGACCGGCCCCCCCGACGGGGGCGCGCCTCCGCCGGCCGGGGCGCCCTCGATCACCGGACGGCGCGCCAGCTCGGCTGCGCTTCGCCCGCCCAGCGCGGCCACCGCCGCGTCGAGGCTCCCGGCCGCCTCCCACGCGTAGGCCCCGAAGGCCCGCGGCAGGGCGTGGGAGTTGTCGATCAGCCGCTCCCCCGGCCCCCGGTAGGCGACGCGGAGCCCCGACCCCCCCGGCTCGCGCCCGCCGGCGTCCAGGATCTGGCCGGCCCCGAGCAGGTCGACCAAGGTCCGCCGCGAAGGCGCGGCCGGGCCGGCTTCCCCGAGACCCCGGTCGGCCGGGATCACGCTGTCGCCGAAGGCCCGCAGGACCGACCCCCCGAGGGCGGTGAACACCCGGCTGTAGCGCGCGATCTCCGGGAGATCCTCGACCCGGACGTCCGCCCGTCCGTAGAGCTCGGCCAGGTTCGGGGCCAGGACGAAGTCCGGCGCCCCCAGGCGGGTGTCGGGACGGGCGAGCCCGAGGGCGGCCGGCGGCGGCGGGTGGGCCAGGGCGGAGGGCAGGGCCGGCTGGTAGCCGCGTCCGATCGTCACCACGTCGGCCAGCGCGAGGACGAGGACGAAGGCCCCGACCCCGGCTCGCAGCCGGGCGAACCGAAGCCCCACCGCCCCGGCGACGAGGACGAGCCCCGCGATCAGGGTCCAGCGTACGAGCGCCCCGGCCCCGGCGACCCCGGCCGACCCCGGGTCGAGCTGGCCGACCGGAAGCTGGTGGAGCGCCCCCCGCCACGCCCCGGCCAGTGTCCTCCCGTCGAGCACGACGGCGACCCCGACCGGCACGGCGGCCGCCGCCCCCATCAGCCGCAGGGCCCGAACCTGGCGCTCCCGGGGCGCCCCGATCAGCTGGTCGAGTCCCAGCCCGGCCAGCATGGCCCCCGAGAACACGGCCAGCCAGATCCAGTAGTGGAGGACCATCAGCGAGAGGGGCGGCACGTGGGTGGCCAGCCACCGCAGCCCCGGGACGTCGACCATCAGGGCCAGCGCGGCGAGGCCGGCGCCCGCGAAGAAGCGCTGCGCCGGCCGGCGCGGGACGGCGAGCATTCCCACCCAGAGGAGGACCGGCACCACCCCGAGGTAGGCCCGCCCGAGGAAGACGCTCGAGAGCCCGGTGGCCGCGCCCGCGTCGAACACCCGCTTGTCGGGCCGGCCCCACCACTCGGGAAAGACGAGGCCGACCAGGAGCTGGTGGACCGAGTCGGCCCCCCCGGTCCGCCCGGCCCGCGTCGACTGCCCGACCAGCTCGACGAGCGGGACCCAGGCCAGGCCGCCGACCGCCCCGGCCAGGACCACCGAGCCCAGCGCGAGCCGGATCCGCCGTCCGGCCGGCTCCGGGTCGCGGGCCACCCGAGCCGCGAAGTAGGCGCCGGTCCCGGACACCGCGACCAGGAGCGACTCGGGGTGCCCGCCGAAGAGCCCCAACCCGATGGTCAGGCCTAGGCAGGCTGCGTCGGCCGCCCGTCCCCGGGCCCCGAGCCGCTCGGCGAAGAGGAACATCCAGGGCATCAGCCCGACGACGTCGGTCATCGGATGGCCGAGCCACACGACGTACTGGGTCCCGAAGGCAAACGATCCGGCGGCGAGCCCGGCGGCGACCGGACGCAGCCGCAGCGACCGGGCGAAGAGGAAGGTCCCGCCGGCGGTCAGCAGGAGCTTGGCCAGGGCGACGAACCCGAGCGACCGCCAGAACGGGAGGACGTAGGCGAGCCAGCTCGTCGGGAAGAGCTGGCCGGCCGCCTCGGCCCCGAGCGGCCGGCCGGTCCCGACGTGGGGATCCCAGATCGGCAGCGCGCCCCCCCGGATCGCCTCCCGGGCGTGGAGGAGGTAGGGCTCGACCACGAACACCAGGTCGGTCAGCGTCGGGTTGGCCGCCCGGAGGAGGCCGGGCGGCCGGGCCGCGGTGAAGGGCGGCACGGCGAAGTAGAGGAGATCCCCCGGAGCGAGGATCCTGCCCCCGAGGACCGCCTCCGACAAGAGCCAGACGCCGGCCAGCCCGAGCAGCCCGACACAGGCGAAGCTCACCCGCCGATCCGAACGCCGGCCCCCGGCCGGCTCCCCGCTCGTGGCGGTCTCCTCCCGGCCGGGCCTCCGGCTCAGGGACCGCACGGTTCGTGGGCGAGGTCGGGGTCGGACCGCCGCTCGGCCCGCGCCAGGCGCAGGACATCCCGGCTCATCGCCACCGCCGCCGGCAGCGGGTTGAGCTTCGACCCCGGGCGGTGGCGCCACCGGATCGGGACCTCGGCCACCTCGAGGCCGAGCGCCCGGGCCCGGAGCAGCACCTCCACGTCGTAGGCGTAGCCGGCCACCGCCAGCCCCCCGAGCAGTCGCCGGCCGACCGCGGTCGGCATCAGCTTGAACCCGCACTGGGTGTCCCGGAAGGGGAGCCCGGTCGCCCGGCGGACGGAGTAGTTGAAGATCCGCCCCATCATCTTCCGGTGAAACGACGCATCGGTCACGATCGACCCGGGCACGTCGCGCGACCCGATCGCCAGGTCGACGCCCCCCCGGAGGGCCGCGTGGAGCTTGACCACCTCCTCGATGGGCGTCGCCAGGTCGACGTCGGCGAGCAGGACGAGCTCACCCCGGGCGGCCGCGACCCCCCGGGCGGTGGCCGCCCCCTTGCCCTGGTTGGGCGTCCCGTCGGCGACCAGCGTGACCCACGGCGCCCCGGGCAGCTCCTCCGTCACCCGGGCCACGGTCGCATCCGCGCTCCCGTCGTCGACGATCACCGCCTCGAGGAACTCGAGCCCCGGCAGCCCGTCGGCGGCCACGGCGCGCAGACCGGCCAGCAGCTCTCCGATCCGCTGCTCCTCGTCGTAGGCGGGGAAGACGATCGACAGCGACGGGGTCATCGGGCCGCTAGGTGGTACTGGGTCCACAGCGACCCGGCCAGCGGCCCCCCGGCCAGCCGGCGCTCGAGACGCTGCTCGAGGCGGAGGGCCGCCTGACCCCCGAACTCGGCGACCAGCGGGAGGTACACGCCCGTGGCCCAGCTGCGCTCGAGCGCGAACCCCGCCGCCCGCAGGCGCCGGCGGGCCTCGCCGCCGCTCATCAGGCTGATGTGACCGGTCGGGAGGATCGGCTCACGGTAGATCCGGCGTACGACGTCGACGATCCCCGGGAGGAAGGCGACCCGCCCGGCCAGCTCGAGCGGACTGAACCGGTGGGGGGTCGAGAGCAGGAGCCGGCCCCCGGGCCGGAGGATCCGGTGGATCGAGGCGAGCGCCCCCGCCGGGTCGGGGATGTGCTCGATGACCTCCGAGCAGAGCACGAGGTCGAAGCTCCCAGCGGGCAGCCCCGAGGCGACGATGTCATCGAGGACGACCTCGAGGTTCGGGTGCGAGACCGCGATCTCCCGCGCCCGCTCGAGGAACGCCGGCTCGATGTCGCTGGCGACGACGCCCTCCGCCAGCTCGCTCAGCAACGGCAGGTAGATCCCGCTCCCCGGCCCGATCTCGAGCGCCCGCTCGAGGGGACGCCGGGCGGCCGCCGCCCGGAGGGCCGCCTCGATGTGCTCCCGGCGGCTGACGTGCAGCCACCGGCGGGTCGGGTTCGACGAGGAGTAGAGCGTGTCCTGCAGCGACACGAGGGCCGCCGCGTCCGCCGCGCTCACCGGACTGGCTCTGCCCTGGCCGGCCACCCACCGGCCGGAGGCATCCTCCAGGGGTCGGCCACGGTCAGGCGCCGGTGTTGACCGACGGCGCCGGCTGCGGGGAGACGCCGGCGGACGGCGTCGCCCGGGGGGCGCGGGCCACCCCGGGGCTGTGGACGCGGACCGGCGGCGCCGGCCGCGGGTGGCGCCGCTTGAGCTTGCGCTGCCAGAGGTCGACGATGCCCAGGCGCCAGGCGATCCACCCGCTCCAGCCGGTGGTGATCGAGAAGTCCATGAAGCGGGCGTGATCGAAGGCCCGCTTGGCCAGGTAGGCCGTGCGCAGGACGAGGCCGATCCGGGGGTACTCGGGCTGGGGGGTGGCGCTCGACTCGACGTGCCTGAGGAGGAAGTCGAACACCCGGCGGGGCGGGCGGAACAGGGCGAGCAGGTAGAGGAGGAGGTTGGCCACCCGTGGGGGGATCATCTGGTAGGCGGCCGAGATCTCCTCGATGTCGATCCCACGCTCGCGCATGGCCCGCTCGAGGCCGGTGTTGGGGATCACCCGGAGCGAGTAGATGAACAGCGTGTACGGACGCGGCATCTCGTAGAGGAGCTCGAGCGTCTCGATGACGTTCTCGCGCGTCTCGATCGGGTTGTCCATGATGATGTCGTAGGCCGGTGGGATGTGGTACTTGGGCGAGAACGAGGCGATGACCTCGCCGGCGGCCATGATCTTCTCGGGCGGGGTCGGCCGGCGGTAGAAGTCGAGGATCTCCTGGCTCCCGCTCTGGATCCCCATCCGGACCCGGTTCATCCCGGCCCAGGTGAGGATCTCGAACTTGTCGCGCTTGACGTAGTTGGGGATCACCCCGTAGACGGCGAAGGGGATGTCGAGCTCGGCCTTCCACAGCTCGGCGAACCGCTCGATGTCGGCGTAGGAGATGGCCATGAAGCTGTCGTCGTGGAAGGAGACCTGGCTGATGTGGGGGAACCGGGTCCGGGCCGCCTTGACCTCGCCGACGATGTACTCCGCGCTCGGGTGGCGGATCTTCTTGTACTTCGGGTCGTTGGCGATGAACTTGGTGTTCCCGCAGAACTCGCAGTGGAACGGGCAGCCGATCGACCACAGCGTCGTGTAGCCGAGCCCGTCGTTGGCCAGGAAGTCGCCGGTCTTCATCGGCTTGAAGCCCTGGCCCGGGCGGTAGAGGAGCTCGCCCTGTCCGTACTGGGGATACGGGAGCGTCTCCATCTCGGGGACGCTCATGAGCGGGCGGAAGTGGTTCTTCTTGACCTCCTCGCCCCGCTTGAACCAGAAGTTCCGCGTCCCCGTATGGTCGCGCCCCTCCGAGAGGGCGGCCAGGAGCTCCTCGAAGGCGAACTCGCCCTCGCCGACGCAGATCCCGTCGACGTCGGCCAGGATCGCGTCCTCCGGGTGGATGATCGGGTGGATCCCGCCCCAGATCACGAGGCTCTCCGGCGAGACCTCGCGGACCCGGGTGATGATCCGCCGGGTCAGGTCGGCGTAGCCGGTCATGGAGGAGAAGCCGACCAGCTCGGCGCCGGCCAGCCCGCTGACGATCTCGTCGATCTGGTCGGGGCCGAAGTCGGCGCCGCTGTTCCCCGTCGTCCCCTTGACCGCGTTGCGGATGCTCCGGTACTGGGCCGTCGAGATGTAGCAGGCCTCGGTCTCGGGATTGACCCGCCCGGCGAAGGCGGCCATCTTCCGAAAGCCGCACGACGTGATGCCGTCCTCGAGCGAGACAAGCTTGATCTTCACTACCGTTCCTCCGTGTCCGGCGACGTTCGGCGCGCCACGCCGGACTCTGACGATAGCGGGCCGTCCGGGGGAGCGCCTCCGGACGCGCGGCGCGGCTCCCGCGTCCTGCACCCGGCCCGACGGCCCTACCCGATGCGCGGCGCCCGTCCCGGCGGCGCGGCCCCGGGTAGCGGCCGGGCGAGGACGGCGGCGTGGGGATCCCCGAAGCGCGAGCAGAAGAGCATGTTCCGGGCGGCCCGGGTCCGGACGGCGTAGGCGCGCAACTCCGGGCGTGGATGCCCGAGTCCCGGAGGCATCAGGAACGGAGCGGGACCGGACTCGATGCGGAAACCGGCCCGGATGATCACCTCACGCAGCCCGCGCAGGCTTGGCTTGAGCCAGTACGGGCGGCCCCCCTCCTCGAGGCGGAACGTCGGCCGGCGGGGGGCGCTCAGGGTCAGGGGGATCGAGAAGGCGTCGACGCTGAGGAGCCGGCCCCGGGTCACCGCCCGCGCCCGCTCGAGCGCCCCGATCGGGTCGCGCAGGTGCAGGAGGAGGCTGCCGATGTAGACGAGGTCGAACATCCCGTGGACCTCGGGGTCGAGGTCGTAGACGCTGAGGTCGAGCCGGCGGACGCGCGACCCGAGCGCCTCGGCGGCGATCGAGAAGCCGTCCCCCCCGCCCTTGCGCTCGGTGATCGCCGCATAGTCGGCCGGGTCGACGACGGCGGGCCAGTCCCACCGGCGCTCGTCGAGGATGTCGGCCGCCACCACCTCCCCCGCCCCCCGGCGCTCCATCTCGAACGCCCAGAAGCCGTCGAACGTCCCGATGTCGAGGCAGCGCAGGCCGTCGAGGCGGGCGGGCATCGGGAGTCGCGCGGCGATCGGCCGGGTGTCGAAGTAGCCCGGGGTGACGACCCCGGGAGCCAGCTCCAGCGTGTGGTACCACTGGCGGGCGGCCACCCGCGCGGCGAGGGTCTCGGGGCGATCCGCTGGGCTCGGGCCGTCCACTCGGGGCCGGAGTGTAGACGGGCCGGGATCCGGCTCGGCCCGAGGTCGGCCGGCCCGCGTCAATCGCGGTTGCCGGGAGGATTGCGGGCCCGGCGGTTGCGGGTACCGCCGTGGCATGCCGACCCGACCAGCCGTGCCCGAAGGCGTCCCCGCGAACCGGCCCCCGGGTTGGGCGTGAGGGCCGTCCGGTCATCGCCGCGCCCGGCCTTCTCCGTGTCGGTGGCCGCGGACGGCCCCGAGATCGTCGCCGCTCCCCGGGGAGACCTCGACCTTGCCGTGGCCGACGCCTTCGAGCGGCAGATCCGGGAGCTTGGACGCGAGGGGCGCCTCGTGGTCATCGATCTGCGTGGCGTGGACTTCGTCGATTCGTCGGGGCTCCGCTCGCTGCTCGCCCTGCGCAACGACGCCAAGCGCAACCACCACGAGCTCGTGCTCGTGCCCGGGCCCCCACCCGTCCGGCGGGTCTTCCACCTGACCGCGACGCGGGGTCTGTTCGACTGGCGCGAGGCCTGACGGCGGGCGCGCCCGGCCGCGACCGGTCACACCGCTTCGGGGTAGCCCCGGCATACGATTGGCGCGTGCTCCGCAGGGTCTCGCCCGACGACATCGCCATCTTCTTCGACCACCAGCACGACCCGGTCGCAGTCGAGATGGCGGCGGTCCGGTCGCGCGACCGAGCCACCCACCGGGAGCACTGGGCGAGGATTCTCGCTGACGAGTCCGTGATCGTCCGGACCATCGTCGAGGGCGGGGACGTCGTCGGCTACGTCACGAGCTTCCTCATCGACGGCGAGCGCAACGTCGGGTACTGGCTCGGCCGCCCCCACTGGGGCCGTGGCCACGCCACGCGCGGCCTGGTCGAGTTTCTCGCCGAGGTGCCCGAGCGCCCGCTGCACGCCCGCGTCGCCGAGCACAACCCCGCCAGCATCCGGATCCTCGCCAAGTGCGGCTTCACGCCGGTCGGGGAGGAGCAGCCCAACGGGGATCCCGTCAAGACCATCGTCCTCCGACTCGCCGCCTGATCGACGTCGCCTCCCAGTTAGGCGCCCTTGACCACGATCGGCGCCACCGGGTCGGGCTTGGGTATGTGGAGGGCGGTCCTCGTCCAGTTGGGCATCCACCAGTTGGCGTCGCCGAGCAGTCGCATCAAGGCCGGGACGAGCAGGGCCCGGATGACGGTGGCATCGAAGATGATGCCGGCCGCGACGCCGATCGCGAGGGGCTTGATCTCGTACCCGGGGGACGTCGAGAGCACGAGGAACGCGCACATCAGGATCAGGGCCCCGCTGGTCACGAGCTTGCCGGTTCGTGCGAGCCCGAGCTCGATCGCCTTGTCGGTCGAGCCGGTCTCGTCGTAGGCCTCGCGTATGCGCGAGAGCATGAACACCTCGTAGTCCATCGACAGGCCGAAGAGGAAGGCGAAGATCATCACCGGGACGTAGGCGGTGATGGACTGGGTCGCGTCGATGTGCCACAGCGACGACCCGTGCCCCTGCTGGAAGACGAAGACGACGATCCCGAAGGCCGCCGCCAGGGAGAGGACGTTGAGGACCACCGCCTTGACCGCGAGCACGACCGACCGGAACGCCCGGGCGAGGAGGACCAGCGTCAGGA